>JBARKD010001015.1:0-2831 GCA_049800615.1 Acidobacteriaceae bacterium
GGTGGGCACTTCGGGGGCGCAACATTTACCTTTGCTACCCCGGAAACAGCCGACCCACAAAACGCTTCGTCAAGCGGGAATGCCATGGCGGGAGCTCTGATTGGCGTCCCGGACAACGGGCGCTTCCAGGCGGAAGTGAATGCTGTTCGGGTGGTTGCTCCGTCGGCCTATATCCAGGATGCCTGGAAAGTATCGCCAAAGTTAACCATCAATGCCGGATTGCGCTGGGATGGCGAGTCATCGCCGCATCTGCTGCAAGGAACAACGGCAGCCATGCTTGATCCCAACACCGGAAACTGGGTCGTTTCAGGCGGCAAACTTCCGCCTCCTTGCAATGCTGCCAGCGGCGTCTACGCCCCTTGCATCCCCTCAACCACACCGGCGAACAATGCGATTATCGCAGCCCATGTTACGGTGGCAGCCAATCCGAACCTGGGCCCTGATGCCAGCTACACGGACGTAGGACCGCACATCGGCGTTGCCTACAAGATCGACGAAAACACGGTCGTCCGGGGAGGCTACGCCCTGGTTTTCGATAATTCGATCAGCACCATCCAGACCGTGAGAGATCGGCTGTTGGCATGGCCTTCCAACGCTTCCCTACCCCTGGTTTTCAACGTCATAGGCCAGCCGATCCAGACCATAGACGCTATCGTTCCGACCCTCTCCAACACGAATGCTCTTCCCTCGGTCGCGACTCCGTTCAATCAGTTTGGCTGGTATTACGATCCCCATCTGAAGAATCCTTACTCCCACACGTTTAACGTCGAAGTCCAAAGGCAGATTAATGCCAGCCTCGTGGCGACGATCGGATACGTGGGCGCCATCGATAAGGACCAGCCGATTACCGGCCTGGATAACAACTCTCCCGAGGCCGGCGGCCACGGACTCGATCGTCCCTTCTCATGGTCGGGAACTGCCCTGGAAGCGACTTCGCGCGGCTGGGCCAATTACAACTCTCTGCAAGTGAAAATCGACAAGCGCGCCAGCAATGGACTTAATTTCGGGACCGGCTTTACATGGTCCAAGGCAATGGATAGCGGAGGCAGCGGATTCTATGGTGTAGAGAACGGCCCTCAGGGTTATTCAGCCTACCAAAACTACAACGACCTGCACGCGGACTACGGAATCTCAGGGAATAGCATCAAGTTGCTCTGGTATGGTTATGGCCTCTATGAGCTGCCCTTCGGACCCGGCAAGCAATATCTCAACCATGGCGTGGCCGGTGCAGTTCTCGGCAGTTGGCAGACCAACCTCATTGCGTCCGCGCACTCCGGCATTCCGCTTGGCTTTCCTGATGCCGGGTTAGACCCGGCGGGCATCGGTAATACCGGCACCTATAACTACGGTCGTGCCAATCTAACCGGTAATCCCAAGCTTTCACATCCGACCAAGTCCGAGTATTTCAACACGGCGGTGTTTGCTCATCCGGTGAACCAATACGGCAACTCCGGGCGGGGCGTCATTTCCGGCCCGAATTATGACAACTTTGATTTTTCGCTGATCAAGAACATACCCATCCGTGAGGAGTTCGGCCTTCAGTTCCGGGCAGAATTCTTCAACGTATTCAATATTCAAAACTACAGCACGCCAGGCGTGACCTATGGAGGAACCGGCTTTGGCGTCATCAACCTGCTGGCTTCTGGAGCCACGCCGCGGCAAATACAGTTCGCTTTGAGGGTTCATTTTTAGAACTACTTCCAACGAGCTTGCTGTCTATTGCCTCCCGGTCGCATCAGGAGTCCTGCAGTTCTCCTGATGCGACCCTCTTCTTCAGTAGAATTGCAAGCTTCTGCTGATTTGACATCGGCATTTCGGTAAGCACTCGGTGCAGGCTAACTCCTATTGCAAGAAAGGAACATAAAGTTCGACTATTGCCCTGCCGGCACCGTCTACAAGTGAGGTCTAGGGCAGATAACAGAACGCGAACCAGGACCCTCCCTTTGGTCGTTGGTCGGCGTAGAGAACCATTCAAGCTGGATCAGAGCACTGGAATGAATGGGTGAGGACTGACTGATGACTTCTACCGCCTTTGGCGCTGCTACCCATGTAGACAAAAATGACCCAGCCGGCTCGCTCTCGCTACTTAGAGAGATGTTGCGCATCCGGGAGCTGGAGCAGCGCTCGCTCGATCTAAGCCAAACTACACCTCCCCAGGTTGTCGGCTCGGCCCACTTCTGCGCCGGGCAAGAAGCTGTTCCCGTTGGAACGGCCGCCGGTTTGAACGACACCGACCAAATGGTCGCGACGTATCGCGGGCATGGGTGGGCCCTGGCCTCCGGTCTTTCCCTGACAGAAGTTTTTGGTGAAATATGCCAACGCGCCATCGGCGTGAACGGGGGCCGCGGCGGCTCCGCCTACATGATGGCTCCCGATCGACGATTTATCGGCGAAAACTCGATTGTGGGCGCAGGGGTTCCCATAGCTTGCGGCGTCGCCATGGCGAATGTGGCGGCGAAAAATGGCAAGGTTGTCTGCGTTTCTATCGGCGATGGCGCCTTCAATCAGGGCTCGACTCACGAAGGGCTTGCCTTCGCGGCGGCACGCAGCCTGCCGGTGTTGATCATCTGCGAAAACAATGGCTGGTCGGAATTAACACCGACTTCCCTCACCTTCAAGGTGGAGCGCATCGCGCAAAGAGCCAGCGGTTACGGAATGCCCGGCGTAACCATCGACGGCTCTGATCCCGCGACTGTTCGGGACACTGTCAAAGAAGCCGCGAAGCGAGCACGGGAAGGAAAAGGACCTGTGCTCATCGAGTGTAGAGTCCCCAGGTTATGGGGTCACTACAACCGCGACATAGAACACTACCGCACGAAGGAAGACCGGGA
>JBARKD010001016.1:0-5377 GCA_049800615.1 Acidobacteriaceae bacterium
GCTGAAGCCGGTCTTCTATTCAAATTGACGGCGGGGCTGAAGCCCCGCCCCTTCACGGGATGCAATCCTGAGGCGAAAATACGCACAGCGGAAAGGGGTCCTTTCAACAAGCAATGCATCGGCTAAGTTCGCTCGACCTCTCTCTTGTAGCGCTTTACCTCGCCGGCATCACTCTCTTTGGTCTGCGCTTCCGCAGCAAGGATCGTTCCCTCAAGAGCTACTTTCTCGCCGATCGGAAAATCCCCTGGTGGGCCATTGCCCTCTCCATCGTGGCTGCCGAAACCAGCACGCTGACTATCATCAGCGTGCCTGGTCTGGCCTACACCGGCGACTGGGGATTTCTCGAGATCGTTCTTGGCTACCTTCTCGGCCGCGTCGTAGTCTGCGTCCTCTTCCTACCCCGCTACTTTCGCGGTGACTTGCTCACCGCCTACGAGGTCATCGGCGAACGTTTCGGGCCGCGTCTGCACAAGCTCACTGCGTTCCTCTTTCTCTTCCTGCGCGCCGCGGCGGAAGGTGTCCGCGTCTTTGCTGTCTCCATCGTCGTGAGCATAGCCATTGGCAGCGGGGACGTCGTCTCCATCGGCATCATCGTCGCTCTCACCCTGGTTTACACCTTTGAGGGCGGAATGGCCGCTGTCATCTGGACCGATGTCGTGCAGATGGCCCTGTATGTCGCGGGCACGATCGTTGCCGTGATCGTGCTCGGTCATCAGGTCCCCGGCGGCTGGGCCGCCATTCACGCCATGGCATCCTCCGCCGGTAAATTCAGCATCTTTCATTTTGCCTTCAGCCTCAGCCAGACCTATACCTTCTGGGCGGGCCTCATTGGAGGCTGCTTTCTCACCATGGCCAGCCATGGAACCGATCAGCTCATGGTGCAACGTTTGTTGGCGTCGAAAAATCTGCGCGACTCCCGCATCGCCCTGCTCTCGAGCGGCCTCGTGATTCTCGTCCAGTTCGCCCTTTTCCTTGCCATCGGCACCGGACTCTACTATTTCTACGGTAGAGGGAACCATGGCGCACCGCCCACCAGTCCGGACCGAATCTTCCCCTCCTTCATCGTGAACCACATGCCTCATGGCGTCGCAGGTTTGCTGGTCGCGGCCATCCTGGCCGCCGCGATGTCGAACCTGAGCGCCGCCGTCAACTCCCTCAGCTCCAGCAGTATGGTGGACTTCTACATGGCCTGGAAACCCAATGCCGGCGAACGCGATCGCGCGCGCCTCTCGCGCGCGATGACCATCTTTTGGGCCCTTCTGTTGTTTGTGCTCGCGCTTATGTCCCGCGGCGGCGGCCACGTCGTCGAAGTCGGCTTATCCATTGCCTCCGTAGCCTATGGCGCGCTGCTCGGAGTCTTCCTGCTCGGCACCCTGACCACCAGTGCTACTGAATCCGGCGCCATGCTCGGAATGATCGCGGGCCTGGCCGCAAATTTGCTTCTCTGGAAGCAGCCGCTATGGCTACCCAAAATCGCCTTTACCTGGTTTGTGCTGATCGGCTCGCTCATCACCTTTGCCGTCGGATGGACACTGAGCAAACTCCCGTCCGCGAAAACGTCTGCCAAGGCAGCGATCCTGCTCATCTTCCTGCTCGCTCCGCAATTGAAGGCGCAGGACGCTGACTTCCGCCAGATCGATCGCATCGTCGAAAACGGAATTGCCGCTAAAAAATTCCCCGGCGCGGTCGTGATCGCAGGTCACAACGGTCGGATCATCTTCCACAAAGCCTACGGAAACAAATCGCTCAACCCCTCCGAGCCGATGACGGAAGATACCGTCTTCGACCTCGCCTCCTTGACCAAAGTTCTTGCCACCGCTCCCGCGGTCATGCAGCTTTACGAGCAGGGAAGATTTCGCCTGAATGATCCCGTAGCGGAGTATCTGCCCGAGTTCGCCGCGAACGGCAAGCAGGACATCACCATTCGCCAGCTCCTCACCCATTACTCCGGCCTTCCGCCCGACGTTTCGCTCGATGATCCCTGGGAAGGCAAAGAGGAAGGACTACGCCGCGCCTTTGCCGCAACCCCGGTCACCGCCCCCGGCGTGCAATTCCGCTACAGCGATATCAACTTCATCACCCTCGGCGCGCTGGTGGAAAAGTTGTCCGGCCTGACCCTCGATCAGTACCAGCTCAAATATCTTGCGCAACCGCTGGGGGCAGAGCATATGCGCTTTCTGCCTCCGCAAGCCTGGCGCAGCTCGATCGCCCCTACCCAGTACGAACACGGCGTTATGCTTCGCGGCGTCGTGCACGATCCAACTTCCCGCCGCATGGGTGGCGTCGCCGGGCACGCCGGCTTGTTCGCCACGGCTGGGGACGTCGCCATCTACGCCCAGAATTTGCTGGACCGGCTTGCTGGCCGTCCAAGCAATTTTCCCCTGCAGCGGCTCACGCTGGAAAAAATGACGGCGCCGGCTCAGCCCGCGACCGGCACCGCGCTCCGCGGGCTCGGTTGGGATATTGAATCACCCTACTCCAGTAATCGAGGCGAATTGTTTCCAGTCGGCTCTTTTGGCCATACCGGGTTTACCGGCACTTCGATCTGGATGGATCCAACCAGCGACACCTACGTCGTTTTCCTCTCCAATGCGGTCTATCCCAACGGGCCAACGGGCATCAGCGCCATCCGCGGCGGGGTCGCGAATGCTGTGGCCCGCTGGGTAAAATCGCGCCCTGATAGCGGGAGCCTCATCGCCACCCTCACCGGCTACAACGAATCGATTGCCGGCCAGCGCCGCTGGCAGGACCGCAACAGCGCTGTTTCTACCGGCATCGACGTGCTTGAAGAGGACCACTTCGCTCCCTTGACCGCACTCGCCGCGAAACACGGCGGCACTTTGCGTGTCGGGCTCCTGACCAATCAAACCGGGCTTGATGCGCGCGGGCGAAGGACGATCGATGTCCTGAAAGCAGTTCCCGGGATTCAGCTCAAGCTCCTCTTCAGTCCCGAACACGGCATCAAAGGCGCGCTCGACCAGGAGGGCATTCAGAACTCGAAGGACGAGGTTACCGGACTCCCCGTGGTCAGCCTCTACGGTGAACAACGCCGCCCTTCCTCCGAAACACTACGCAGCCTGGATGCCGTCCTCATTGACCTGCAGGATGCGGGAGTTCGCTTCTATACCTATGAAACTGTCGTTCGCTACTTTCTCGAAGCAGCCGGCAAAACCGGTACCGAGATCGTTGTCCTCGATCGTCCCGACCCGCTCGGTGGCTCTTTTCTGCAGGGTCCTGTGTCTGATCCCGGCAGCGACAGCTACGTGGACGTGGCCCCTATTCCCGTGCGCCACGGCATGACCCTGGGGGAATTGGCCCGCTATCTCAATGGAGAATTCAAGCTTGGCGCACCCCTCACGGTCATTGCCATGAAGGGCTGGCAGCGCGGCGATTGGTTCGACGCCACCGGGCTTGCCTGGACCGATCCTTCTCCCAACCTCCGCAGTCTGCGCGAAGCACTACTCTATCCCGCGATTGGTCTGATCGAGACGGCAAATATCTCTGTCGGCCGGGGAACCGATACACCGTTTGAATATGTCGGAGCCCCTTGGATCGACGGGCCTGCTCTCGCCCGAACCCTGAACGCCCGATTCTTACCCGGCGTCCGCTTTGTTCCCGTCGAGTTCACACCTCATTCGCCTTATCCCTACGCCGGCCAGCTTTGTCACGGAATTGAGCTCATCGTGACCGGCCGCAATGTTCTCGACTCTCCCGAACTTGGCCTCGAGATTGCCGCCGCGCTGCACAAGCTTTTCCCAAACCAATTTCAACTCCAGAAGATCTCGACCCTTTTAGCCAATCGAAGCGTCCTGGACGCTCTTGTGGCGGGACGCGATCCGCAGCGCGTTTTCGAGGATTGGCAGCCGCGGCTGCATGAGTTCGAGCTCAAGCGTAAGCAGTACTTGTTGTATGAAAGTGAATAGTTGATCGCGGCAAAACATTTTCTCGAGCTGCCCCGTCTTGCACTTGGGGACCATGACTCGAATTCTCGCCGCCCTCCTGCTGTTGCCGGCAGCGCTTTGCATGGCATTAGGGGAACCCAAAACCAACGCCAGAACCGGCTATATGGGAGATGATGCCTGCCGCTCCTGTCATAGTGCCCAGGTTGATTCTTTCCATCAGACTGCCCACTTTCTAACATCGAGTGAGCCCACCGAGCGCTCGATTCTGGGCAGCTTCATTTCCCCTGAGAACATTCTGAAAACCTCAAATCCGTCCCTGGTTTTCCACATGGAAGCCAAAAATGGCGGCTTCTATCAAACCGCGAACGCACGCTCCGAGCGCTTTGCTTTCGTGATCGGTTCCGGCGAAAAGGGACAGACCTATCTGTTTTGGGACGACGATCAGCTTTTTCAACTGCCCGTCTCCTGGTGGAAAGATTTGGGCTGGGTCAACAGCCCCGGCTATCGCGACGGCGTCGCCGATTTCGAGCGGCCCATTATCCCTCGCTGTCTCGAGTGCCACGCGACCCGGTTCAACTCGACATCGCCCCCCTCCAATCGCTACAGCCTTAGCGGCTACCAGCTCGGCATCCAGTGCGAAAAGTGTCATGGCCCGGGCGCGGAGCATGTCCGGCGAGAGCAGTCAAAGGCCGCTACCGATCCTGCCATCCTCAACCCGGCCCATTTTTCCCGCGACCGGCAGATGGACCTGTGTGCCTGGTGCCACGCCGGCCACGGCCGGCAGCTGGTTCCCGCTTTCTCTTACGTTGCGGGAGATGCGTTAGAAAAATACATCAATTTTCCCAAGCCGGAACCGGGAGCGCCGCTTGATGTCCATGGCAACCAGGTGGAGATGCTGAAGCAGAGCCGCTGCTACCTTCAGTCTTCCATGACCTGCGAGACCTGCCACAACGTCCACGTCGCGCAGCACGATCTCGCCGCATTCTCCCAACGCTGCTTGAGTTGTCACAAGCCTGGCTCTACGGTTTTCTCGAAGGCAGATCATCCCGTGGTCAGCAATTGCATTGATTGCCACATGCCAAAGCAGCAGACCAACCTCATCGTTTTCAATTCCACGGGCAAGCAACGGAAGCCGGAAATGCGCAATCACTGGATCAAGATCTACCCGTGACCCCTTTTCAACAAAGATACCCCTCAGATTCCCTGAATTTGACCGGAGATTCCCGCAGAAAACCACGTTATAGTTTGGTTGGCAAATCTCACGACCTGACTCGGGCGTGGCAAAAATCGACACACAAGCAAGCCGTACCGCAAGCTTCGCGGACGATGAACCGGTAGAGCAGTATTTCCGGCCGGCGGCTCCGTCGACGGTTCGCGCCAAGGCAGCGCAGGACGTCTCCCAGGAACGCCGCCGCAGACCGGTCGACCCGGTCAGCGGCGGCGTTGGTTCAGATAACGAAGATGATGGCTTTTTG
>JBARKD010001017.1:0-5506 GCA_049800615.1 Acidobacteriaceae bacterium
GAGGCTGTGTTGCCCGTCCCTCAGCACCTCGTAGTCAGGGTAAGTAAACGGAAATGGCTTATCCGAATCCCTGCCGAGCGACAACGTGATCATCTGGTCTGCCTTGGCCACACCCGGCACAGGATTCAGCAGCGTAGCGTTGATCCAGCTGAAGATCGTGGTGTTGGCTCCGATGCCAAGCGCGAGGGTCAGCACGGCAATAACCGCAAACCCCGGTGCCTTGGCAATCGTCCGCAATGCGTACCGTATATCGTGCCAAAGCGAAGTCATCGGCCACCTCGTAGGAGAATCTCAGCCTGCAATGATGGCAATTGCAAGGCCAAATTTTCTCCGGGCCGCGGTTCCCGGCAAAAACGACTGGACCGAAACACGGAATTACGGGGCGCAGATCGTCAGGGGCTCAGATCCAATGTCATTTTCAAGCATTTACCGCCCGACACATCTCGCGCCTAAGCGAAAGATCTGGGCCAAGATCTGGTTATGCACGCGACGATCGGCGGAGTTCGCGGGTGTCCGTTCTACGCCCGTGGTGTCCGCTTATGAACAGCCACGGGACTATGGGGTTCCGAACTTGTTGCGGAGATAGTATTCGACCGCGGCGGCCTCTCTGGAAGTCAGCACGCGATCATAGACCAGGATCTCGCTGATCTCTCCTGTGAAATATGTGTTGTTGATTCCGCGGCCGATAAAGCCTGCCCCCGTTGTACCGCTCAGCACCGGAAGCTTATTTCCCTTGTTCGACACAAGTTGGCCCTCTACATACAACGAATCGGTTGACCCCTTGTGGACAGCGCGGGTGATGCTGAAGTCTTGTCCGATGGTTACCGGCCGGGTGTAGAACGGCTCGTTCCCTGCCTGGGTCGTGCCAAAGCGGAAAGCTGCGGTCTGCTGGTATGGGGCCACAAAAGTATTTCCCCAAGGCGCATTTTCGTTCCAGAGGATTGCGGCGGAGTCTGCTCCCCATGTACCAGCCGGAGGATCGACCAAAGACTTGGCAACAAGAAAAACTGTCATCTCTTCCCAGCCGTCAATGGGCAAATTGAAATTAAAGTACTGGTTCTGGCTGAAGAGAAAAGCGCCGCGGCAGGTATTTCCGTCCTGCTCAATCTCCCCTGGCTGATTCGCGACGGTTGCCTGCGTGGCATCGTTGTTGTGGCCCGACTGGTCGGGCCAGGAAGTTGCGCCACCCGAAAACTGACTCGTCGCCGACTCGCTCCTCAGCCACATTTCCAAACCTTGCGTGGGAACCGTGGCCGAGCTTGTCAAAGCTGCGGACGTACTCTGCACCCTCAGGTTGCCAAAGGTAGCCAAACCAAAATCACCGCCGGACACAGACAGAGTGGCTTGGGTAAAAGTCCCTTCCAGAGCGGCTTGCTGGAGCGGACTGCTCTGATAGTGGGGGACTATCGTGGCGCTGTTGTTGTTGTTCTTGTAGTTCCCTGGTGCGTTCATGTCGCTGGTAATGGTGAAGTTGGCCCCCCGTCCCGCCATGGTGCCAATTCCGCCCAAACCGGCCACCGGCTGGCTGAACTGAAGCTGCAGCTGTCCGCCATTATCGTTGGTGCTATTCAACGTCAGCAGGCCCATGCTGACGTTATATACAGGGCCGGGGGCGGATGGCTCGAGGGACGGAATGGTCAGCTGGACGCTTAGCCCCGGAATTCCGTGCACCTGAAGAGTGACGGTGATAGGTGCGGAAGGAGGAGCGGGCCCGTCCGAAGTGGGAGGAAAGTTCGGTGCGGGCGGCAGATCCGTGAAATCGATATACCCATCCGGACGAAGCCCGGCATTGCAGAAGTTTGCGTAATCGATTTGCGCGCGGGCTACGTTTGAGAGGAGCGAGGGTAGGAGCAGCAGCAAGGCAGCGAAGCGAGTCATGAGCGGATCTCCTTTGGCTAATACGCAACTAAGTCAACGACGAAAGAGCATTAGCCCGGCGGGGGAGAGCAAGTTCGGGTACCGGATGGTCTGTTACAGGGAAGTGAGTTGCGTTTACCATCTCCCATTCGGAATTATGTGTCTTCGATGCACAGTGGTTCGTTGCGTATTCCAAAGAGACGAGGGACCGAGCCAATTTGGGCATTCCGCATTCCGGTTTCGGAACTGGCAACCGAGGCAATCCCAAGACTGAACCGCAGATCTCTCCATTGCGCTACCCCGGATTTCCTGTCACGCTGCGGTCGGGATGAAAATTTTGTTGGAAGCTAGGGCACCCTGGCCGACGAGGAAGTTTCTTGATGGCCTACGGGGTCGAAGTGCAGGTGAAATTTGCGGCGTCGTCAATGCTCCCGCTGCCTCGATAATGCGCGCTCTGCGGATAAGGGCAGAGAGGTCGAGTTCGATCTGGTTTCCCTTGCGACAAATGGGTCGCGATGATGCGGTCTGGGGCTTTCCCCTGTTCCACCCATTCCTCCATGACGCTGATCTTGTCAAAGTGATCAGGACCTTCGCCGCCGGAACAGTGCCCCATGCCCGGGGCCATAAACAGGCGAACCCACTGGGAAGCATGCGCCGGATCCCCACTTGAGGCAGAGGTCTGCCGGTAGAAATCGACCGTCGAGCCGGGCGCAACCTGCTGATCTGCCCAACCGTGATAAAGCAACAATTTGCCGTGGTTCGCAAAGGCCGTAAGATGCGCATCCAACTCATCCACGTCTTTGTCGATCGCGTTGGCTTTCGCCGAATCGCGCGCCAGGTCGAAACTGCGCCAGTCCCAGTTGGAATCGCCATACACCAGGTACCGGAACTGGTCGAGAAAGAGGTCGGCAGGTTGTGGACCTCCAGCCAGGCGTCCCCAGCGAAGTTCGGTCCCGGGCTCGAGGCGCTCGAAAAGAATAGCGCCTTGCTCGTCCTTCAACGGGCTGATGAGGGCCTGCGCGGACTCTACCTGGCGTGGAGTAAGGCAATCCGGCCCGTCCGCGGCTTTGCAGGTGAGAGCTTTGAAATCGACGTGACAGGCTTCCGGGTTGTCGATCAGTCCGTCCTTCAGGCCATCGTTGGCATCGCAGGCGTCAAGGACGGCGCGATGAATCATCGGGTATTTGCTAGGCGGAATCAATGCCGCCGGCTCTTTGAAGGTTTGATTTGCCAGCCAGAGGGCCCAGGCATTGCGGCGAACATTGGCCGGGTCGCCGGCAATGATGCCGTCGAACTCGTTGGGGTAACGGGCCGCCTGTAGGAGTCCCTCGCGTCCGCCGCCGGAACACCCGTTCCAATAGGAGTAGCGCGCATCGCGGCTATAGAACGCTTTGATCAGCGCTTTCGATTCAACCGCTGTTTCATGTTCGGCACGATAGGCAAAATCGATGAACTTCTCCGCATGACCCATGAGGAATGCCGCCCCTTCGGAGCGATGCCCGTCGTCCGTAGCGCTGGTTGCGTAACCGCGACGGAGCGCTTCCGCCATCCCCTCGTAGTTGATGCTGCCGCCCCATCCGCCACTGCCCACGGCCATGTATTTTCCATTCCATCCCGTGAGCGGGAGCCAAAGTTCCATGCCGATCAGCGAGTCCTGCGTTGGCGTGAGGTTTGCGACAACCCGGCAAAAAGCAGGGAGACCCGAGGGATTTGTCTTGTTGCCGGGCAAGATGAACGTGCCGGAGGTCATGATTCCGGCAAAGCTCACAGTGACTTGCGGAGAAGCAGCTTGCTGCAGTTGCCGGCAGGGCTCCGCATGAAGGGCGCCGGCACGCGCGAACACCGCCACCAGCAGTATGAACAGGCACTTCCTCATCACAGGAACTATACAGGCTGTGGAGGATGTACCCGGCTCCGCTCGTCGAGCAAATGGGCCACGCGGCCGGTGGTGGCGCGTGCCCAAGCGGTAGTCGAAGCCCATCCAAGGAGCAACACCAAAGAGCCGCACCCGGTCATGACCCACCATATGGGGTGAGTCGCAAGAGTGAAGTCCAGTCCCTTGGCATGGCTGGCGGCCACCACAGTGCCCGCTACCGCCACTCCCAGAGCGGCCCCCACCTGGCGGCCGGTAGAGGCAATGGCTGCGGCCACACCGGCTTGCGCTAACGGCATGCCCGCTACGGCGCTATTGGTGATGGCCGGATTGATCATGCCCAGCGCGACTCCAAACAGGGCGTAGGCCACGAGCAACCAAGAGACAGGAGTGATTGCACTCAGGCGGGTCAGCATCAACGTACTCAGCAGGAACGCTGCTCCCGCAGCCAGCAACGGAGGACGTGTGCCCACGGCTCCGACCATGCGCCCGGAAAGCGGCGCGCTGACCATCATCATGAGGGCCAGCGGCAGGGTGCAGAGACCAGTCTGGAAGGCGGAGAATCCGCGCGTCTGCTCCAGGTACAGCGAGTTTAGGAAAAGAAAGCCGGCGAAAGAAGCGAAAGCACACACCGCGAGCACCGTTGCACTGCTGAAAGGGATACTGCGGAAAAAGCGCAAGTCGACCAAAGGATCGTTGCGGCGCGGCTCGTAGAACAGAAAGCCGCCCAGGGCGCAGGCAGAAAGTACAAACATCCCAAGAATGAACCAGGAAGTCCAGCCGGCATGCGGCCCTTGAATTACGCCACCGGTAAGCGAGGCCAAGCAGACGAATACCAGAAGTTGACCCACAGGATCGAAGGCTCGTGGGCGGGGCGCCTTAGACTCCGGGACGAACCTGGCTGCCAGCCCCGCAGCGATGAGGCAAATAGGAATGTTGATCCAGAAGATGGAACGCCATCCGACGGCCTGGGTAAGAAGGCCGCCAATCAATGGACCCACGGCGAGCGAAACGCCGGCCACGGCTCCCCAGATTCCAACGGCGCGTGCGCGCCCTCTCGGATCGGGAAACGCATTCGCAATGATGGAAAGCGCGACCGGATTGAGCATGGATGCACCCGCGCCCTGCAAGGCGCGAAATCCGATGAGTTGGCCGATGCTTTGCGCCTCGCTGCACAGCAGCGAGCCAGTCATAAACAAAATCAGGCCGATTTGGAAAACCCGCCGCCGGCCAACCCGGTCTGATACCGAACCCGAGAGCATCAGCAGAGTAGCAACCACGAGCGTATACGCATCCAAAATCCACTGCAGCCCGGAAAGTCCGGCGTGGAGATCGCGTTGAATTGCCGGCAGCGCGACGTTCACGATGGTCACGTCCATCCCGACAACCAACAGGCTCATGCAACAAATGGCCAGGATTAAGTTGGGGTGAGTAGATTTCTTCTGAGGCGGGGTGGGTGGTGCGGGAGCGAGTGTATCGGGCAAGCTTCCTCCAGTTTACAGATGCGCTCACCCACCTGGAAAATGCAAAAACTCGGCAACACGGAGAAAATCATACCGTCAGCGGGTAAAAGCCGCGCACAGTGACTTGGGACGTTGGCGGGGCTGGTCCCGTAAAGATCTAGTGCCGGTTCAGGAAACAGCAGGTCGCTCCACTTCGCTACCCCGGATTTCCTGTTGAGGTTCGTGGCGTTGTCGAGCTTCATGCGCCTTTCTTTAATGGAAAGGCGCACACGTGGACGTCTCCGACGCAGCGTGACAGGAATCCGGGTACGCT
>JBARKD010001018.1:0-4828 GCA_049800615.1 Acidobacteriaceae bacterium
CAACGCCGGTCAGATCACACTGCGTCATCCCTTCAGTCATGGGCTGCAGGCGGACTTCAGCTACACATTGTCGAAGTCCATCGACCTGGGCTCCGATACCGAACGCGCCAGCGAAATCGGCGACAATGGTTCATTCAGCAACATCATCAACACCTGGAATCCAGCCCTGAATCGCGGAGTTTCTGACTTCGACACCAGGCATCTCATTACGTTCGATTGGGTCTATCGCTTGCCCTTTGGCACTGGCCAGATGTTTGGCAGCTCTGCCAACCGGCTGGTCAACGAGGTTATTGGAGGCTGGCAATGGTCCGGTGTAAACCGCTGGACCTCCGGACTGCCAATTACTATCAGCGCGCCAGGCTGGGCGACGGACTGGCAGATCGAAAGCTTCAGCGTTGTCACCGGACCGGTCAAGCTGCGCAGGCATTTGGATCAGAACGGAGCCCCGCAGGTGTTTGATAACGTGGACGCCATCAATAACGGCGTGCCGAATGGTACGCCGGTCCGCTTACCCTATCCGGGGGAAGCCGGACAACGTAACAGCTTTCGCGGGGATGGCTACTTCGATATTGACTCGGGCTTGTCCAAAGTCTTCAGGATCACGGAGAGCCAGAACCTTAAGTTTGCCTGGGAACTCTTTAATGTAACGAACTCTGCGCGCTTTGACGTGAACCCGATTAACTCCCTCGGAGTTACCCTGGGCGCCGGAAATCTGGGTAATTATTCCAAGACATATACCATGCCCCGCGTGATGCAGTTCTCTTTGCGATATGACTTTTAGCCAACGGCAATCGGGGCAGCGGTAACAATATTTTGCTTGACGGCTAATCCCAAACGACCTCAACCGGGATCTATACGGTCGGGCGCAAGCTGAATGCCCACCGAAAGCATGCCCATGAGTCGCGTGGTGTACCTATCATCGAATACCCCTAAGCAATCTATGGGGGCGGGAATTGCAAAGATTTGGCCACCTTGTACAAACTAAATGACTTAACTCCGAGCAATCAGAAGATTTGGCCACCTTGTAGAAAACAAGGGACTTGACCTACTTTTTGGCGTGAAGGGGCGGGGCCTGGCCTCAATTCAATTGAGATTCCCAGTCGGGCGGCACTCGTCCCGCGGGGCCTGGAGCAGGCTGCGTGATTGGATGGGCGTGCGGAGGCGGCAACCTCACCCCTTTGATCATGCTCTGCGTCTGGTAGTCATAAAACCAATCCTCACCCGGCTCAAAGCTGGCAATGACGGGGTGACCGTGTTCGGTCGCGTGCTTGGAGGCATGTTGACCGGGCGAGCTATCGCAGCAACCGATGTGCCCACATTCCGCGCAGCGGCGCAGGTGAAACCACCAGGCTTCCGCCGCCGTACATTCCGCGCAACCGGTTCCACTTGGTTTTGCGCTTGGGTTGATCCCCTTTTGTTCTTTCTTCATGTTCACCATCATCCCATGCTCCAGTAATAACGGCCCGATTGCCTATTCTACGCGTTCAACCTGGAATCGTCCGCTGATCCGCCTTGTCCAGATGCATGTCGTTCACGCCCCGCGACTGGCTCACGCGGAAGTCCTCGACGTTTCTCAGTTCGAACAGCGGTACGGTGCGTGTCCTTGGCGTTTTGATTCGGAAAAAGTCCGCGCCCTTGACGTCTTCCAGGTAAAACACCGGCCGTTCCTCCGGCTGACTCCAGGCAATTTCAACGTTGGACAGCTCGATATTATTTACGTGACGGATAAAAAATCCGCTAGCCGGGATATCGCCGAAGCGATAGGGTTCAGGATAGCCCTGCTCCATTTCCGGCACCTGCCGTGTTGCCATCTCCCGAGTTCCGCCTCCGCGATGGTCCATGTAAAGGTCGTGGATCTTGACGTCTTCGACGGCATGCGAGGGAATTCCGGAGATGAGTCCGCCGCCGCCGAAGTGGGAAAACGAATTGTAACTTACAACGTTACTGATAATGATGCGTTTCACGGTGCCCACCGGAACTCCCGCGGGACCGCGCATGCGGCTGGCCAGGCGCAGGAACAGAGGGGTGTTGGTGCAGTCACGCATGGTCACGCCGGTAAAGGTGATGTCTTCCAGCAAGGCGCCATCCACGCTCTCCAGCGCGAACCCCCGGCAGGCATCGAATACGCAATTGGAGATGGTAATGTTCTTGAATCCGCCATTGGACTCCGTTCCGCATTTGATGCGGCCTGTAGGGACAGTCCGGAAGTCGGCCGGCTGACGCTTATACGTGCCATCGAGCATGGTCCCCAGCACATAGGAGCCGGTGACATAGCAATTCGTAATGGTCACATTTTCCGTGGCGCGGGCATAACCGAGGGCAAACGAACTCTTGGGGCAGATACCATCGTCCCAGGGCGAGTTGACGCTGCAATTGGAAACGCGGACATTGCGGCAACAATCGATATCCAGCCCGTCGCGGTCGGTGTCGATCCTGAGATTATCAATGGTGAGGTTGTCCACTCCCGTCGCCAGGACGCCGAAGTGGCCGGCCTTCAAAATCGAAAAATCCCGCAGGGTCACGTTGTGGCAATTCTTGAGCGCGATCGCCTTGTTCCCGTTTCCTGGTGTTTCTGCTTTTGGCTCTTCGGAACTGCCCCGGCTGAGCCCCTTGCCCCAGATCAAGCCCGGTCCGAGGATGGCGATATCGTGGATTCCTTCTCCCCACAGGAGGCTATTGTGCCAATGATTGTGACCGTAATCCTGGTAGTCCTCCCAGGGGGTATTGGGCTCGGCGGGGTCATAGTGAGATCCGGCGGCGGCCAGAATGGTCGCTCCCGCATCCAGGTACAGCGCCACATTGCTCTTGAGGTGAATGGAGTAGCAGGCATAGGCGCCGGCGGAGAAATGAACGGTACCGCCGCCCTGGGCACTGGCTGCCTCGATGGCCTTGTTCACGGCCGGCGTATCGATGGTCGCGCCGTCTCCCCGTGCCCCATAGGCTCGCACATCGATCACCATCTTGTTACCGGCGCCGGGTATCGGTGCGGCATGGGCTTGTGCGCCGAGCCCAACTCCCACCCCGGCGCCCGCCAGGCCCGTACCGGCCAGCTTCAGAAAATCTCTGCGAATCACGGTCATTGTTTTTCTCTCGTCCGACATCCTTTCCACGTTAACGCGTCGGAGGCAAAGCGCAACACCGGAATATTGGAGGTTTCCGCTGAGCGGAACGGCGGCGATTTGCAGGCGTACCGCCTGCGCACCTTGGAGCGGATTAAAGCTGGAATTGCTTGAGTGGTGGGCCCACCAGGACTTGAACCTGGAACCAACGGATTATGAGTGCCCTAGATTGTCGTCCGCGTACGTCCACTGCGTTCTATAGTGTTGATTTATATGGCCTCGATTGTCCGCCGCGTATTATGTTGTCCACAGGAATCCACCTCAGTTCCCACCAAAATTACCACCAACCACGCAATCAGTAGCAGGTTACGCATGGAAGACGGAATACTAAAGTTCGATTTCGAGGACGGTGAAATTGTTGGGGTTTCCACGAATGCGGCTCTAGAGCTTGCTTACGGGCGCCTCTTCAAGTCGGCCCAAGCCGAACTACAAGCCGGAGCGTCGATCGATGTAGGTATTCGGTTACTGATATTCGGGTGCTTCTGGCTGGAGGCTGTTTGCAGCCAAACGTTGCGAGACGTATTGTCGGCTTCGGTCACTCCCAAAACGCTCGGCAAGGCCCTGTGGGACGCGAACAAGCGCGCTTCCTTTTTGGATAAGCTTTTAATTCTCCTGGCCTCCACAAAGAACCCCGATTTGGAGAACGGCAAGACTCTGATGGTTGACCTAAAAAAGGTTTTCGATCTGCGCAATCGCCTGGCCCATTTCAAGGACGACGACACGCCCGTAACAAAGCTCGAGTTGGAAGACATCGATAAATATCCGGATCCCGAATTGAATGCGCAGTTGAGGTCTGCTCTTGCCAGAGGTCACGCTCAGACGATCATGGATGGTATGAGCCTGCTGGAGAAGACCAGGCGAGTTCATTTCGGAATCCGAGAAGACCTGTCCGTGAGGCTAGGGAAGGAACAGTAGCGCAGCAAACCCGACCTCGTGATACGCTGCTCGCACGAGTTGGCACCAACAATAGCGCGCCCCGCAGGTGCTGGAAACACCCACGAGACGCTAACCCTAGTCGCCTAAAAGGAGGCAACCATGGCTACAACTGAAATTACCATCCCATCCACCGAACCGACTCCGTTCGATCCCGCCTCAATTCCAGCCCCGCCGCTGCACGGCTGCCAGATCCGCGCCGATATGTCCTTTGCCGAAGCCGCCGCTACCTTTGACGATTGGCGCTCGTGCGCACCAGACCGGGCTCGCTATCGATCGCATGAAACGCTGCGCGACAGCCGTACGAAGATCAAAGCTCTCAACAAGTTCTTTGGTTCTCTCAAGCTACGGGATATCCACATCGGGCACATCCGGGAGTATCAGAAGGACCGGTTTTCAAATGGCCGGGGTCTCTGGGCTCACCCTGCTGGCGCGGACAAGATTAACCAGGAAATAGGTCTACAGCTTCGGATCATGCGTCTGGGTGAGGCCTTCACCAGCGACATCGAGAAGTACTATCAGACGCTCCAGGTCGACGAGCGCGAAATCCCGAAGGCCCTGAGCCAGGAGGAACAGGAGCGATTTCTCGATGTCGCGGGGTCTAATCCGGACTGGCATATCGTTTGGTGGTATTCGGAGCTTGCTCTGCACATCGCTTTTTCTTCAGACGAGCTCCGGACGCTACGTCAGGGCGACATCAACTTGCAACACCAGATCATCGCAGTGAACCGGAGGGCCGGCAAGAACAAGTACAGGCGCCGCGAGGTGCCTCTTAC
>JBARKD010001019.1:0-9627 GCA_049800615.1 Acidobacteriaceae bacterium
GTGCGAGGGCAGCGAGAGCGTATCCGGCGTGAGTTCTGCACCGAACTCTGGATCAATCCAGCCAGGTTTCGCATGGTCGATCCGAAAGGCGCTCTTGTACATCGAGCTGTGGCGCATTGGCCAGGTCATCTCACAACCTGGGTGAAAAGCGTCAGCGAGACAGAACTCCATCGACGCCCGAATGAGCATGTCGGGTTGTTCCGCGATGGGCAGATCTTCAAGGTTGCGGACTGGCTTTTTCGCCGGATCGTAGTCGGAGTCGAATTCGCCCTTCGCCCATTGCTGCAACATGTTCAACTGCGTGTTCGTCAGGGCTGCATTTTGACGCGGCGTCTCGGCCGGAGGGATGTTCATCGCATCCCCATAGAGCCACGGGAGTGGTTGTTGCGCCCAGGAATCCCGATCGAAAACCCTGAACTCGTTGGCGATCGTCTGTCGAAGTTCCTGGTCCGCGGGGTCGTTCTGAGATAGGCGAACAAGCCATTCAGGCGTCGAGAGGTTTCTCCAGCTGCCCCAGCCGAACCCATTGGCAAAGCCTTTGTTCACCCATTGCAAATTCGACAGCCGCTCGAAGATCGGACGAATATCACCATCGAACGAGGGACGACCGGGTGCCGGGAGCATCTGAGCATTGATCGCGGTGTCTCGCATCAGATCCCACATTGTGCGCACGGATTTCTGTTGAGGCGCGTAGTCCGGGGGTGCGACGATGGCCCACGCTGGGGCAACCTGCAGTTCCTGGCCTTTGTAGTGCACCTTCGCTGTCACCGGACCGTCGGACACATCGTCGTGCCAGCCTTCGTTGTTGGCAAAGGTGACGGCTTTCGATCCGTCAAAAGAAGCAGAAACTCCGCGACCGCCCAGAACGACGAGTCTCCCAGACTCATCGGTTCGCAGCTCTCCGAGATATACGGGCTTTCCTACGAACAGGCCTGTGTCGAAGATATGCGAAGGACCACCGCTTACGTCCTGACCATGAATGTGGCGGGAGCCAGGGTCTATGATGAGGCTTGCCCGGTCGCTTACTGTAGAGTTCCGCAGCATCGAGGGAATGGCGGAGGAAACCTCGGGAATGTCCTGGGCCAGTTGAAACTGATACCAGGCGGACTTCTTGTTCGCGAGGTGAACCGTCCAATGCACAGTGGCATTTGAGGCGTTGAGCTCGCAGATCGCCTCGCCACGGGCATTGAGGCCATAAACGCGGAAACGAGCGGCCTGACGCTTCAAGGCGCCCTTGCCATCGCGATAGTAGCCCCAGGGTTGCGGCAAAGGCTCGGCGACTTCTGGACCATAGAAGAATTCGGTTTCGCTGTTACCGATCCGAGCGACGCCTATGGCTGGATAGATTGCCGCTTTTACGACACAGTCGTCCTTCGCGTCGTCCGCGGATTTCGCCGCTCGCGGCACAGCCGGTTCATCCAGACCTATACCGTTCGCATAGCGTCGATTGTCCGCGCTCGCCGCATACACCACTCGCCGTGCATCTGAGATGCTGCCTTGAGGTTCATGTTCCTTCAGGCAACGCCACGGATTGAAAGCAAGATTCTCACCGTATTCGGGTTGTCCAAGCTCGGTGTTGTCCTGCTGAGGAATGATGAGCGTTGCCACCTGAACCGGCTGGCTCTCGCTTTCCTCCCACCGAATCGTCGCGCGGTCGAGCGGCATCTTCTCAGGATCAGTGCGGAACTGGACCATAAAACGGAACCGCGCTTCCTTCGTCTTCAGCCGAAGCGCTAAGTCGGCCGCGAGGTAGTCGGCATTGTCGGGCGGCTGGGTTCCCTCATGTTGCTCAGGCTCGAGTTTGTACTTCACGAATCGGCCCTCGTCAAAGGCATACGGCAGTCCGCTCCAATAAGGGGTTGTGAGGACACTGTCGACAACTTTCGCCATTTCATCGAGGATTCGTTTGGTCACAGGATGAGTATCGAGATACGGATCGTAGCTTCCGTGCACCACGCCTGCCTGCGTAAACTCACAGAAGTCTTTTGCCGTATCTACGAAAAACACGTCCGAGTTCTGTAAGAGAAAGTCCTGGGTGTCGCCTTCACCGAGCAGTTTGGGGCCGGGAACGCCGAATACCTTAATGCCGATACCGCAGGTTGTTTTCAGATCTGGCTTTGTCGGGAGCGTATCGCTCGAGAAACGTACCCAGGCCCGCAGGCTACCGCCGAGCGCAAACAACCCCACCCGTAGGGCTTCGGGCAGATCCGGCAGTATCTCGAAACGCGCGTGAACTATTCCGTGTGGTTTCAAGAATACGGGACGTTTCGCAGGCCATTGACCCGTACTTATCCGTCCATTCTGTACGATGTCCACGAACATTTCCCGAAGTTTATCGGCGGCCTTTTCTGAACAGTCTGAACAGGGCAGTTCGCCTGACAGGGCAGGCAGAGTCGAGTCGTTCATCTCAGCGGTTCCTCAACTTCCTATGGCGACGAAGGGGACGCAAATTTGCGCGCCTAATTATATCTCCGATGACGTAAGCACAAGATTGTTCGCCTGGCGCTTTGAGCAGGTATTGACGAGCATTACGGCACTTTGCGTCCGGGCGCAATTCTTGTTCCCAGGCCACAAGCGGAACTCGCGCCACGAGATCATCCACGCAAGCAGCTGAAGCAGCACCGCAAGATGATCGGTCCTTATTCGTATCGCAGGGCCACCATCGGATCCACACGCGAAGCGCGCCGCGCCGGAATGAACACTGCAGCCAAAGCCACTCCCAGCAATGTGATGGAGACTGCGACGAAAATGATTGGATCGTTTGCCTTTACCTCATAGAGCAAACTGACCATCAAGCGGGTCAGGCCAAGTGAGACTGCCAACCCGATTCCCACGCCGATCAGCACGACCCGCAAACTCTGAATTAAAACGAGTGCGAGGATTCCTGATTGGCGAGCTCCAAGCGCAATTCGGATTCCGATCTCATGCGTTCGTTGTGCGACCGAGTACGCAATCACGCCGTAGATGCCTACAGCTGCGAGGATGAGGGCGAGAAAGGCAAAAAGGCCCAATAGAAAAGTAGAGAATCGATCCTGGGTCTCCGTGGCGGCGACGGCCTCTTCCATCGTCCTGACATTCGAGATGGGTTGATCCTCATCGAGCATCAGCACTTGCTGACGCACTGCGTCCGCAAGTGGTCGCGGATCGCCCGCACTACGCACGATGACACTGAACGAATCGGCTGGCTTTTGCAGGAATGGCTCGTAAACCTGAGGTGCAATCGGTGCTTTCAGACTCGCCTGTTTCACGTCGCCCACGACGCCGACGATCTCACGCAGATAAGCTGGCCCTGCGATATCCAGACGTTTCCCGATGGGATCTCCCTCCGGAAAGAATCGTCTTGCCATCGTCTCATTGATGAGAACAACTGGTTGCGTGCTCGCATTGTCATCCTGGGTAAACAAGCGTCCACGGATAAGCGGGATTCCCATTGCGCGAAAATAGAGTGACGTGACTCGATAGTAGTTGGCAGTCGTCCCGGAATCAGCTTCGCTGATCGGACGCCCGTCAATCCGGATACCAGCGTCGGAAATATCTGAGAATGGAAGCCCGGCAGATACGGCGGCCTGAGGGGCATTGGGTAGGCTGGCAAGCTGTTCGATCAGGCGCCGAACGAACTGCGCCTGTTGGTACGGTTCTTTGTACTTAACGGATGGCAAGTCAATCTTCGCCGTCAGAACGCTCTCCGGACTAAAGCCCGGTTGCACTTCAAGTAGCTTCCAGAAACTTTTCAGAAGAAGGCCGGCACCGGTAAGGAGCACCAGAGCAAAAGCAACTTCCGAGATCACCAAGGCATTCCGAAGATACGCACGCAATCCCAGCCCTGCTATTCTGCCGCCTGACTTTAGAGAATAGGTAAGTTCGGCGCGCGAAAGGCGCAGGGAAGGCAGCAGTCCAAAGAGTATAGCGGTCAAGGCCGATAGAAGCAGTGCGAACAGGAGGACAGAATAGTCAATCGTCACTTCACTTAGTCGAGGGGTGCCCGCGGGAGAGAGCTTCTTGAGCGCTGCGATCCCTCCCCAGGCGAGGAAAACGCCGAGTATCCCACCCAAGAGAGACAGAAGTAGACCCTCTGTGAGGAGTTGTTGGAGAAGGCGCCCGCGACTTGCGCCCAAAGCCGCCCGCAACGATATTTCTCTTTGCCTCGCTGAGCCTCGTGCTAATAGTAGGTTCGCGACATTCACGCAGGCGATCAGTAACACAAAGCTGGCCGCACCCAGCAGGACATACAAAGGAGTCCTGACTTCTCCTACGTAGTAGTCCAGCACCGGGAAAACATTCGCGCTCCAAACCTGCGGATGGTGTAACCGCGGCATGAGCGAATCCATCTCGGCTTGTGCTTGGTCGCGCGTCACGCCCGGCTTCAAACGGCCGATCCCCCAGAGGAAATGGCCACCATCGAAATCCTCGGGTGTGAATCCCATCGGCTTCCAAATCTCAGCGTCGTGGGGAAAACGAAAACTACGTGGCATTACCCCGACAATCGTAAAGTTGATGTCGTTCAGCTTCACAGCGGTACCGATCACGCGCCGGTCGCCTGCGAAGCGCCGTTGCCACAGGTCGTAGCCTAACAGTACCTCATGGTCGTTTCCTGGCGTGTCCTCTTCGGGCAGGAAACTACGGCCGAGCATCGGTTCTACTCCGAGCAGTGCCGGTAAATTGGCACTGACACGCACGCCCGAAATGCGTTCGGCCCGTTCTCCACTGGTGAGGTTGAATGCGACACCTTCGAATGCCCCAATCTGGTCGAAGGAGTGGCTTTGCTCCTGCCAACTCAGGAAGTCCCTTGGTGTTGCTTCGAAGTGGGGAAACCGCGGCAGCCATTTTTCATCCAGTATCATCAGCCGATCTGAATCACGAAACGGCAAGGAGTGCAATAGTACGCTGCTCACAACGCTGAAGATCGCCGTATTTGCGCCGATGCCGAGGGCGAGCGTGAGAAGCGCAACTGCGGCGAAGCCCGGAGAGTTTGTCAGCATACGGAGCGCGTAACGCGAATCCTGTAGCAGGGATTCTAGAAACAGCACTCTCCGCTCAGCCTGATAGCTCTCGCTTATTGCTTGCGTCGCACCAAACTTCAGCTCCGCCTGGCGACGCGCCTCGGATGACGGCAAACCCGCCCGAAGGTTATCGGCTGTCAGCAGAGCGACGTGTTCCTCCATCTCTTCCTTCAACCGTTCGTCATCTTGCCTCCTGGTAGCGGAGTTGCCCAGACGTGTGAAGAACCGCCTAATGGATTTCATAGCAAATCCCCCACCTTCGCCTCGAAGAACCGGCCAATGATCTCCGCCGTTTCCTGCCAATCGCGGGTCTCAGCCTGCAACTGCCTCCGTCCGCTCTGTGTGAGCCGATAGAAGCGCGCTCTTCGGTTGTTCTCTGAGGTGCCCCATTCGGATGCGATCGCGCCTTCCTGCTCCAACTTCAAGAGCGCGGGATACAAAGTGCCCTGATTCACATCAAGCAGGTCCCCGCTGATCTGCTCGATGCGCCGTGCGATCCCGTAGCCATGCAGAGATCCCAGAACATCAAGAGTCTTGAGAACCATAAGCGCCAACGTTCCCTGTCGGACATCTTTTTTCTTCTTCATCCGCTGCACCTTTTGGTATCCAACATGAAGAATGCCACACTTCCTCTGGGAAAGCAACAGGTATGTCTCCGCATTCTCCTCTGGGTTGTATCAACAGTTCTAACCAGATGCCGCTTCAAAGTTATGCTTTCGGTGTCTAAAGCATTAGAGGCCAGAGAAGCTATGGGCCATGTCCGCGATGTAGCTTCCACATTTTTTGCCTTCGAGGTATCAAATGATCCGTACCGGCCTCACTGCAATGATTCTTGGCATTGCCGTCTGTTGCTCTCCACTGTTCGCGCAGGACTCGCCTGCGGACGAAGCTACAGACCTGAAGGTCGAGTTGCGTTCCGCCACTGGATCAAACGACTTCCAACTTGGCGAGGTAATTCCGCTTGAGGTTCTCATTTCCAGCAATACGCCAGACCGCTTTCTTGAGCCGTGCAAGATGTTCTGGGAGAGCTGCTTCGGATTTCCGCGGTGCCGGTTCGTAACCCTCTGGTCCTTCGATGTCACACCCAGCACCGGATGGACAGATATAGGCTGGCATAGCTGCGGTGCGACCGGCGGCCCTACCATAGATGTGAAAAGCTCCGATCTCACGACTGAGCCGAAAAAATACCCTTACACCCTCACCAACAGATTCCGCTTCGACTCGCCAGGAAAGTACACGGTGCGATTGTCGATCACGGTCGGGTTGGATGACGAAACCAACCAGATCAGGAGATCGCTGAATTCCACTGTGAAGTCGAATTCGTTAAGCAAGACGGCAGAGATCGTTCTGCGGATCACTCCAGCGGGAGATAAGTGGAAAGGGACCGTCACTGAACAGGGGTTGACCGCGTGGACCACGAAACCACCGGTTTACACCAACCCACCTTCGCCAGAATATTCGCATTACCAGCAGGAGAAGGACGCGCTGTGCAATTTGGGCACGCCAGAGGCCGCCCTTGCGCTAGCGGGGCTTCTGAGCCGGGGAATCGATGTCACGCGCTGCCTGAATATCAATTCGAACAAAGACGTTGAGCAGGCGCAGATGAGCCGTCTACTGGTAGACCCGAATGTCGGTGTTCGCCCCATGTTCTTTGCGGCGTACGCCAAGTTGCTCAGTCAAGGTCAGGAAAAGCCAAGCCCGAGATCGGCAGTGCCACCCAAAGACGTGAATGACGTGCGCGACACGCTGTTTGCGTCGCTGTCGAAAAAGACTCCTGAGGCGATGATTCTGTCGCTCGAAACTTTGCTCCGGAACCCGATGAACGGCAACTGGGTCATAGAAGGTTCGTCTTACGACCTAAACGATCCTTTTCCACCTGAGGTCATCGCCATGGCCGCAGCCAACTTTGATCGTCTCTCTGAGGAAACCCAGGCAATGTTGCTCGATAGCGACTGGGACCACCTGCGGTCTCCCCTGATGCTGCCCGTGGTTCGCCGCCAAGCTGAGGCCGGTAATGGTCAGGCTTTGTTGCGTTGGCTTGAACTTGACCGCGCCGGCGCAACCGCCTTCATGCGCCAGGAAGTAGTTCGACCGGCACCGCGCTTCTCGTCGCTGTATTTGAGACTTCCTGACCAGTCCCTTCCGACGCAGGAGCACCAGATTGCCGCGAATTTTCTGACGCTTGGTGCTCCGGAAGAACTTGTACGCGCGGCAACCTTGCTGCATCGCTACGCAACGCGCGCCACACTGCCCACTGTCCTCCCGTTCATCGATCGGCATCTGGCCGAATGGCCTTGCGGACTCCAGATCCCGGTTTTGGCGTATCTGCTCAAGGTTTCACCCGGCGAGGCGCGGCCCAGGGTGGAGCAAGTGCTTCAAAAGGTACGTCCGCCTTATTGTCCGCGAGGAGAGTTCTTCCCTAGCCTCGGATATGTGGAAGCAAGCCCGGTGCTCGATACTCTGGCAGCCCGACAATTGGAGGATGGAACGCCGCTGGCTGCCGATGCGGCAGAATATCTGAAGAGATATGGAAGCGCGGCCATGAAGCCTGTGGTATGGGAGCAGGTTTCCCGATGGCACAAGAAGTATGCGGAGAGCGGAGCGGAACTGCGCATGAAAAGTCCAACAAACGGGCAAGATCACCCGTCGCAATTCAGCGACGACTGGTCGCTTTACAATTTGGAGTCGAGGCTGGTTCAAGCGTATGTCAACGCGCAGGGCTGGACGCTTTCGCCCGAGGACTCGGACAGCCTTGCAAAGTTGATTGGCGATGACAAGAGGAAGGGGTTCGCCTGCACGTTCAGTTGCGGCAGCGAATTGAGTGTCGGTCCCGCGCCAGGCAGCTACTACATTTATGGCAAATTCAAGGACCCGGTCTATCCGCCCGAAGGCCGAATCGACTATCTGATGCCAACGGAGCCGTATCGTTACACGATCAAACAGTATCAATGTGCGAATTTGAGAGCTCTCGAACAGAAGCTGCTGCAGTTTCCCGCGGGCTCGACCTTCAGCGTCGCGCATACTGGAAGCCTCCTCGACGGGCACGGTGATTGGACTAACCTCACTACGTTTCTAAAAAGTCACGGCTACTCATTCAGAGATTAGCGGCTCAGACGCTAAGAGCCAATTCGCGATTCAAACCACTCGAGCAAATACCTTGCTCTGTCTCAACAGGCCTGCCGCCATCCAACTTAGTCCAGTCGCAGCAACCAACACAGCGGCGCCCTTGGCAATTGCCGGCGCTGTCCAATGAAGCGCCGCGTACTGAATCCAGATGACAAATAGGTAATGCAGAAGATAGATTCCATATGCATTTGCGCTCAGGTTGTCTGCCCAGCGCCACGGCCGCGCCCAACGGATCACAACCGCCGCCAGAAAGAGGCTCGACGCCGCGCAAGAAACCGGAAACACCATCCTCGCTGCGGCGAATTTCCCAGTCAGCACGAGTGCCGTTAGAACCAGGAACGCAACCACCATTCCCAGGCTCCACAACCACCACCGTTGCGCCAATCGCCCCGTGCGTTCGAAGATCGGGATCTCCGTTCCGAATGCGCCCAGGCACACGCCCATCGCGAAGTAAACAAAGTAATGAAGAACACGGCTCGACTGAACGAAAAACGGTCCCCAACTCCACCACGTTTGTCCGCCAAAATGGGTCGCCATCGGCACATACGCGGCGAACGACAGCGCGGCAAGCATCAGGAACAACAACAGTGGCCGGTCGGAAGCCGTTCGCACTCCACGAGCCAGCGCCTCGACGGCCTGCGGAAGCGCCGTAAAGAACAACGCAGCCACACAATCGAACATGAGCAGCACCCACAGGAACCATGCTGGCCCCGCTGGCCACTTGCCAAGTGTCAGCCACGCGCTCGCATAACCGCCAAGGTAAGGGCTTCCGCCCAACTGTAGATATGCCGGGTAATAAGCCAACGGCGCCAACAATCCGGCTGCAACGACAAATGGCACGCCCAATCGCAGAAAACGACGCCTGATAAATGTTCCGGCGCCATGGCGCTTCAGCCCTGGCCACACAAACAGGCCTGAAACAAAAAACATCAGCGCCATAAAGAAGATATCGTTCCATCCGACCAACACGTCGAATCCAGGCCAACGGCGCGCATCCGCGATAGGAAACGCAGTCCACAACAGCGCAGCCGTGAACCCGGAACGCGGCGGTATGAATGTGACGTAGGCTAGCGCAGTGTGATGCGCCACCACAAGCAGCGTCACCAGTGCGCGCAGATACGAAAGCTGAAAAGCCCGATGCGTCGATGGGTCCTGCATATATAACTGCCTCCTCCACTGGAGTTTTTTGACAACACGTCTCTTGTGGCTCCAGACGGATGTTTCCGTCCGCCGGCCAAGCCAGTCATCGATTGGGAGTAATTGAGACTAAACGAAGTCCCTTTTGCGCGCCTGAATGAAGAAAGTAATCGCAATCATGAGCGCAATGGCCGCAAGCTCGGCCGTCAGGATCGCTGTGGCCGTGCTGCTCCACCGCATAGTCGCGCTTGTCATGTGGCCGCCGATATCGGGGAACCGCACAATCCACCACGCGATCCCGTTCAAACTCAGTGCGCCAATCTGTGTGACGCCCACTGTCCAACCCTGCGACTCGGTCGTGACC
>JBARKD010001020.1:0-2851 GCA_049800615.1 Acidobacteriaceae bacterium
AGCGAGGACCCATTCGAGTTAAGCCCAGCCAGGGTTTCATTCCTCCGAAACAAGGGTACGTACGTGCCTGGCCGGAAGTAGATGAAAACGGGATTCTGCTTGCCTTCCGACTCGTAATATTCCTTAAGCTTGGCCCGCAGACGCCGGGCCTCAGTGCGCACAATCGAATCCTGGCTGGGATGGTACGGAGGCTTGCGGTCATAAACCTCCGTGCCGATTACATACTCCTTCAGAAGATCCGTGTTCCCGGCGAGAGCATTTTCGATGGCAAATCGAAGGAAGCGCCCCAGCCGGTCGGATTGCAAAAAGAGCGTGCTCTGCAGCAGCCGGTCGAGCTCCGCCCGGACTTCCTGTTCGGAAAGATTTTCAGATGTATGCGTGTCCGGCAATGTTGAGTGTTCCTCAAACTTCTTCAGATTCAGTTAATTAACAGCGCGGCCCCGAGGCCATGATAGCGCGTCGCCAGCACTCCTTCGCCAAGATCACAGTTAGCTAACAGTTGCTCACTCAATTAAGCCCTCAAGTTCTGTCATCCTCACGTTTAAGAAGCATGGAGCCCAACTGTGACCGAGGCGCATCTAGAGCTTGACAAGAATCCAGAAGTACGGATTCTTGCCTTGGTCCCGGGAGAAGTGCAGGGTCAGATCCGGCGTCATTTAGCGCCGCTGGGGGTGACCATCGACTTCATTGCTAAGGCGGCCGAAATGTCTCACCTTGCGCTCAGCCAGAACTCATACCACGTCGCCCTGCTGCCGGCAATACTGCCAGATAACGGATGGTGGTCGGTTTTGGGAGAGATCGCTCTGCTCAATCCCCGCCCGGAAATCCTGGTCTACGCCCATAACGCGACCTTCAAACTATGGTCTGGTGTTCTGGAATTGGGTGGGTACGACGTCATCGTAGAACCGTTCACAGAGGAAGAGCTTCAGCGGGCAGTGACCCGCGCTGCAAAGAGTTTCATCGAGCGATGCTCTTACGAGAACAATGAATAGGACCGCACCCGCGGCAACGGGAACCTGAATCGGGAGAGCCATGTTTCGAAAAATCGTCGTCGCCTACAACGAATCTCCCGAGTCGCAGCGAGCGTTTGCCGTGGCCATCAAGCTCGCCAAGAGCCTCGATGCCGAGTTACAGGCAATCACTGCAATCGGGGAGCTACCCGCTTATACCGCCTTTGCCGGGGTTGCCGATAGCTCGATCTCGCGAGTCCTGGAAAAGGACCGGCGCGATCTTTATGCAAAACTTCAGGACCACGCGCGAGCCCAAATCGAGAGTTACGGCATCCGATTCCAAAGTCACTTAGTCGAAGGCCGAGAAGTTGAAGCAATCGTGAATTTTCTACGGCAACAAAAGGCCGACCTCCTGGTGATAGGACTTCACCAGCGTGATCTCCACATCGCACGCTTGTGGAGCACTGTCTATGAGCTGGCGCAGGATGCCCCCTGCAGTGTTCTGGGCGTCCATTGAGCGTGTGCGGTTACCCGGCCCCGATGACAACCTGATTTCCCGGAGTGAGCGGAAGCATGTCTAAACGAGCGATGATCGTTCCGGTAGTGGTGTTAGTGGTCGCTGCCGCGCTCCTGTTCACCATCAAGGGGTGCTGGACCTCGTGGGAGGGCGGACACGCGGAGCAGCGAACGGACGACGCCTATCTGCGTGCCGACCTGACTCCTTTGAGCACGCGCATCTCCGGCACCGTTCGCAAAATGGAAGTCGGCGACTACCAGGCAGTCCAACCTGGTCAGCTACTGGTCCAGCTTGAAGACCAGGATTATGCCGCTGCACTCGCCGAAGCCAAAGCAGCCCTGGCTGGTGCGCAAGCGCAACTCGAAGACAATCAGGCAGCCAAACGTATTCAAGACGTCCAGGTTCAGAACGCGGAAACCGGAGTAGCGCAGGCGGAAGCCGCGGTAAACGCGGCCAAGGCCGGCGTCTCCTCCGTTCAGCCGGACGTCGAACACGCTGATCTTGAACTCAAGCGCCAGCAAGCTTTGCTCTCGTCCAAGGCCACCACCCATCAGGAACTGGAGGGATCGGTGGCCAACGCGGATCGCTACCGAGGGATGCTCGCCAGCCGCCAGGCGGATCTGGACAAGGCCCAAGCCGGCCTCGACAGCAGCCGCGCTGTGCTGGAAGCGCAAAAAAGACAGCGCGCCGCCCTTGACACGAAGGACGCCGTGTACCGGGCAGACATTCAGGCCAAGAAGGCCGCCATCATTGTCTCGGAAGTCAATCTCGGATATACGCGCATTGTCTCCCCGGCGGCAGGAGCGGTCAGCGAGCGTCATGTTCAGGAGGGGCAACTGGTCGCTCCCGGCATGCAGGTTGTTGATCTGGTCAGAGGCGATGTCTGGATCCAGGCCAATTATCTGGAGACACAACTTACGAACATGGAACAAGGGGATGTCGCAGACATTACCATCGATACCTTTCCCGGGGTCGTGTTGCACGGAAAAGTGGCGGAGATCTCTCCCGCCAGCGGATCACAATTCGCTCTTCTGCCTCCTGACAACGCGACCGGAAACTTCACCAAGGTGGTGCAGCGAATCCCGGTAAAAGTCGTGCTCGATCCGGACCATCCCCTTCAGGGCAGACTGCGTCCGGGCTTTTCCGCGGAAGTCACCATTCATACCTCCGGCAAACGCAGTGCGCAGGGGGGTCATCAGTCTTGAGCGCTCCACCCTCCAATCCGCCGGCGTCAGCCGCCCCTTCCACAGCACCCATCATTACCACCCACCCGCTGCTGGGAGTCTTCGGTGTTTTGCTTGGCGCGTCCGTCGCAACCTGCGCCGGACGGCTTATCAGTGTCGGCCTGGCCGATCTGAGAGGCTATCTCCACCTGGGCTTCGAC
>JBARKD010001021.1:0-18661 GCA_049800615.1 Acidobacteriaceae bacterium
GTCCATCCTGGTGCAAATACCAGTACGAAGCGTACTCGTAGTTCCCAATGGTCGAAATGGAGGAGATCACCAGCTTTCTGGCTCGCCGCACCTCTGTCCTTCCAGTACGCATATCGAAGTGCTTCCACGACATCCCGGCATCTTCCTCGTGCAGGCAGATGCACCTCTCAATGGTGTACGGCCGGCCGAAGAGATCGGCGACCACGGCATCGAAATAGTGAATCACGCCCAGGCAATCGCACCCCAGAGTAAGGGAATTGGCCATGCGTCCGAACCCTAGTTCTCCACTGTCGAAAACATTCTTTCGATAGTGGCTGCGTTCCGGGGTCCCGTAAGGGACTACCATCTCGGCGATCGATGCGCGATAGACAATCGGCCGCCGCTTGCCCTGGTGCGTATACCCGAGGGTGTGAAGCACCAGCCCTTCACGGCCGTTGAAACCTACGCGAAAGTCCCAGTTTTCCCAGGTCACATGGTTGCCCCGCACTACGAAGCCAGGGCCGTCAAGCTGCACAATATCGAGCCGTGAGGAGGGCTCCCGGAATTCCGTCAGCACGTCCGCGTCGTAATTCAATGGCGTGCGGGGAACCGGGATGTAGTCGCCGCCAGCCTCGAAGTGATCCAGCACCTCGATTATTTCGAGCGTGCTCAGATCGAAGAATGCGTGCAACCCCTCGACAGGGTGGGCATAGAAGTTGTCGAGGGGGAAGAGTCTCATCCACACGAAGCAGATGACCACCCGGCGTCCCTGCTCCGCAGGAACGTCGAAATCGCCGACCGTCCAGGGATCGATGCATATCTTCTCCAGATCCGGGAGCAGGCCCCGCCGACGGAGCCCTTCCTGGAAACGGGCATCTGCCTTCAATGTCTCTTCGATCAGCAGGATCTCTTTGATGGCAATCATGGGGCGCGCTTTTTCCAGGAAGGTTGCCGAATTGACCTTGCCGCTTCCCAGATCAGCCAGCCCATCCCAAACCCCCATCACACCGCGCCGGTACACATGGAAACGGGCGATTCGCGGAGGAGGGTTCCCGGCGGAAAAATTGCGTATCACGTCTTTCGCGGGCTCGTGGATATCGATCGTCTCGACACGCAAATCCTCACCCCACTTAAAGTGGTCCTGAAGGATGCGGGTCACCTCGGTGATTTCTTCGGCACTGAGCGGATCCAACGGGTGCCTGACTGCGGGGTGCCCGATTGCGACCCCAGCCCCATTCAGGGAGACCTCTTCTGCCTTCAAAGTCATCTGTCATTTCCCTTCACAGTGATTTCGCGGATGATGCGAGGTGGGTTTTATCTGACGGCCAATGTATTCACGATATAGCGTGGCCGAGTCCCAGGGGAAGATGTGTTGCGCACCTTTTCGCTAGAAGTGGAAGCCCAACTCCGCTGTCAACGACCTTGGCGTAACGTAGTGCGTGCCGCTGAAAGTCGAGAGGAAGTTGTAGAGGGCATACTTGTTTGTCATATTCACCCCCGTGAGCTGGAGGCTCCACTTGTAGCGGTCACCTTTGAAGAGATTGTCGTCCCCGAGGGAGACGTCAAACAGATTCCGCGGTTGAACCCGCGGGGGATTTTTATCATTCGTAGCGGTCCCCGGTGCTGGAATCTTTACCAGGGCTGAGGAATATTGCGATGCCGGGCACGGGGTCGGCAATGGCGTCGTGGGCGTTGCCTTAATGCCGTCGCACGTCAGACCGGCCTGGAATTCCTGGTCGGCGGTCAGCCCGCTCAGATCCACGGCCGGCTCACCATCGAGCAAGGTCGAGGTATTGGGACAGGAGCTATTTGGGTCGTTCGATAGCGGGTTATAACAAGGAACCGATCCGGCAACCTGACCGCTGTCGTAGCGCCAGTTGAAACCGATCCACGGACTGCGGGGAAATGGCAGTTGATATTGCACATGGGTGGTTTGGTTGAATCGTTCGTCATGATCGATGCGGAAGGGGAAACCAGGCTGGCCAACCGTCGCACCGGCACCCGCAACCTGCGGCGGGAAGAATCGGGCCGACACAGACGAAAGCACGGCAAAGGCCGAGATGTGGTGATAGTTCGGTACATCCGCCCGCATGGCAAAGCCGGGAATCTTTGAATTGTGCCAGTCGATGGGGAAGGTGATCGGCGTATTGCCCAGAACGCTGAAGTCGAAGGCGTTATGCGTGTATTTCCAGATGTATTCGCCGCTGACAACAATATTTTTCCCGAAGGCCTGTTGAAATCCTGCGTGAAATTCGTTGCGAAAGCCCGGTTGCAGCGTGCCCTGGACCCCCGGTGAGCACAGAAGCAGGGGCGAGAGTACGTCGTTGCCGCAACCCTCGCTCGAGAGCACGAGATTCTCGTTGAACGGCGTCTCCAGTGTTCGCGCATAGGAAAGGCGGAGAACCGTACTGGTGCGCTTGACGCTATACGAAAGCCCGACGCGCGGCTCAGCCTGCCTCGCGCTGGCCAGTCCATTGTAAATATCGCCGCGAATGCCGAGGTTGAAGAGCCAGTTGCCCGCTTTGATGGAGTCCTCGAGGTACAAGGCCAATTCCTTGACATCCGCATGCCCGAAATAGGCGTAATCCCCGCCCGCACGAGTAAGGTCATAGGGAAGCAGGACAGTCTTAAATGCGGCGTTTGGATCGAGCCCTCCCGCTGCACATTCGTCCGGGCTGGTAAACCCGCTGACCGGCTCGCCCTCGCCATTCAGGCAGGGCGAATTAAACGTCGGGCTCACGATCGCCAGCCGGTCGTTTTCCCGCAGAAACGTGTCCGCGTAAAAGACGCCACCCTTGATGCTCTGATTTCCCTTGGTGTACGTAAGATCCGCATGGGCCCCCGCATTGGTGAGCGTGCGGTATTGACCGATGGTCTGAGTTTGCAGATTAGGGGGCCCCAGGTCGGCCAGCGGGTTCTCGCTGGGAAAATACTGGTAGCTGTCTTTACGGATGTAGGGTCCGAAGTTGAATACGGCGGTTTTCCCCATGATCCGGGTGTAAGTCGGCGCAATATCGAAGGTCTCGATCTTGGAATGCTGATCGGTGTCTCCGACGTCGTTGCCGAATTGATCCAGGACATTGAGGTTGTCGTAGGTATTCGGGGTTTGAAACCAGGACCGGCTGTAATTCAAGTTCAGATGGATTGCGTCGGCCGGCGTAAATTGATAGTCCACCCGATCAAACACGTTTTGCTCGTTGCCCTTGTCGTGAAAAACAACAAATTCCGGAGCGTCAAGAAAACGGCCGGTGTTCAAGCCATCCAGCTCGAAAAAGTTTCCCCAGGTCTGCGATCCGTAGCCGAGATCGAATCCGCCCGTGGCCGAGCCGAATGTGCCGTAAGAGGATGTAATGCTCCCCGTCGGTTTCGTCAATCCCTGTCCGGAGCGCGTGGTCACCTGAATGACCAGGCTGGTTTTGTCCCCGTATTCCGCCGGTGGCGCGCCGGCGATGACCTGAATGGACTGAATCGAATTAGACGGAATCTGGTTGGAGAAGACCTTGCTTTGCTGGTCGGTGATCGGTTGCCCGTCCACGGAAAATTGGTTGGACGCATGATCGCCGAGTCCATGGAAAAGTCCATTCGAATCGGCTGACACTCCGGGCGTTGACAGGGTTACGAGCGAGCTTACCGAGGACGAGGCGCTCTCCAGGGGAAGCTTTTCGATCAGGCTGCGGTCGATGTCAGAGTGCAGCGAAGTATCGTTCTCCAACAGGTCATCGCTGGTAACGGTCACCGTCGTGGAGGCTCCGCCTACCTGCAGCTTGATCGATGGAGTGACGATGACGGCAGATCGCACGGGAACGTCCGTGGCAAACACAGCGAACCCTGGCGCGTTGACGACCATGTGATACGAGTTAAATGGCAGATTGCCAAATCTGTATTGACCCGCGGCATCCGTCGTGATTTTACGGGAAAGGCCGCTGACCGGATTTTCGATCGTCACCTTCGCGCCCGGGATAACTGCTCCCGAAGCATCGGTCACCGTTCCTGTAATCGTGCCCGCGGCGGTTTGCGCGCGCAGGCCGGCAGTCGCCGCGAGCAGCATCCATGGAAAGAAGAACAGATAGACGAATCGTCTCAAGAACCATTGCATATGTGGACCCCTTGAAAATCTGATTGAAATTGCTTAGGCGAAAGCAATGGCAACCGGAGGGGGCCGGGTATAGAGAGAGAAAATGAGCGCACGGCGCGTAAACTTCGGCTTTACTTCGATCAACTGCGTCGCGGCTGGTCTGACTGGAAAAGGCGCGGTGGCCGGTAATGCGGGAGAAATCACCACGTGGGCAGTTGCGCAAAGAGCGCATCCGGCGTGAGATACCTCTGCCGGAGTATGAATATGCGCGATCTGGATGGTGGCGCCGAAAATGAGCAGCAGAGCGCAAAAAATCCCCAGGGCCACCCGCCAGGGGTGTCGAGGGCTCTCTTTGGCTCGCGAATCGTTCATTTTCTTAAAGATAGTGTAACCTTCTTTGACCGGAAGGCCGTTTGGGCAGGGTCGAAGGGAGTTCGGCTCCGGGGCACTCGACGGTTAGACGAGTTAGCCGGCGATTAGGTTGACTGTGTGTGTAGGAGTGCGTGCCCACGGTCTATTTTACGCCAGAGCTTTGGGAACAGCTTCTTCCCATCTTCCCTGGGCCCTCAGGATGAGCTCCACCACTTCGCGGGCTGAGCCGCCACCCGGGGAATTGGTCACATAGTGGCAAATCGCTTTGAGTTCCGGGACGGCGTTGCTTACCGCGACCGCCAGTCCGGCCCGCTTGGCCACCGGCATATCGGGTAGATCGTCACCCATGTAGGCCGTCTCCTCCTCGCTCACGCCGGCTTTTTGCAGACACTCGTTAAATGCCGCCATCTTCGTTTCCTGGCCCAGATAGACAAATTCGACTCGTAGCTCATGGGCACGCTGCGTGACCGCGGGCGACTTTCTCCCGGTGATGAAGCCTGTCCGGATCCCCATGATGTTGGCCAGCTTTAATCCCGCGCCGTCCTGGGAGTTGAAGGCCTTCATCTCCGCCACACCCCCCTCCGGCAAGGAAATCAGGTTGACGCTCCCGTCAGTAAGGGTCCCATCAACATCCATTAGAAACAGCTTGATCTTGCGCGCTCGCTCGATAACTTGCGGACTGGGTGGCATGTAGGCATCATAAACGTCCTCAAGCGAACGGCCGCGGGCACAAATCGTAGCCGCGAGCGCGCCGTCTACTGCAAACCCGCATGTAATCTATAGGAACTCCCGGATATGGCAATTCACGTTGCGCTGAACCATAAGACTCGCTATCGCTATGACCGGCCGGTGCTGCTTGGCCCGCAAGTCATCCGCCTACGTCCGGCGCCCCACTGTCGGACCCCAATCCTTGCCTACTCGCTGAAAGTTCACCCCAAAAATCATTTCATCAACTGGCAGCAGGATCCGCAGGCCAACTACCTGGCCCGCATTGTGTTCCCGGAAAGAACGACAGAGTTTCAGGTCGAAGTGGATCTGATCGCGGAAATGGCGGTCTTCAACCCTTTCGACTTCTTTCTGGAGCCCTACGCGGAACAAATCCCCTTCGTGTACGAGGACTCTCTGCGCCGCGAATTGACCCCGTTTCTCGAAGCCGAGGCGCCTGGTCCGAAGCTGGCGGAGTTTCTGGCCGGCATTCCCCGCGGTAGCACGCCGACGCTGAATTTTCTGGTCGACCTAAACCAGCGCCTGCAGCGGGAAATCGGCTATGTCATCCGGTTCGAACATGGGGTGCAGACCTGCGAGCAGACCCTGAGCCTGCGCTCCGGGTCCTGCCGCGATTCCGCCTGGGTCCTGGTGCAGGCCTTCCGCAACCTGGGACTCGCCGCCCGTTTTGTTTCCGGTTATCTGATACAGCTCACTGCGGATGTGAAACCGCTCGAAGGGCCGGCGGGGCCTTCCGGCGATTTCACCGACCTGCACGCCTGGACGGAGGTCTATCTTCCGGGCGCCGGTTGGGTGGGCCTCGATCCCACCTCCGGCTTGCTGGCGGGGGAGGGTCACATCCCGCTGGCGTGCACACCCGATGTGGGCAGCGCAGCTCCCATCTCCGGACCGCTCGAGACTTGCAAGACCGATTTCAGCTTCTCCATGAACGTGCAGCGGATCTACGAGTCCCCGCGCGTGACCATGCCCTACACGGACCAGCAATGGGAACAGATTGAAGCGTTGGGTCACCAGGTGGATGTGGACCTGCAAGTAGGCGATGTGCGGCTTACCATGGGCGGAGAGCCCACCTTCATCTCGCTCGATGACCGCAATGGAAGCGAGTGGTCAACCACGGCGCTGAGCCCCGGCAAGCGGCGGCTGGCGATGGAAATGCTTCTGCGCATGAGGGATCGCTTTTCCACGGGGGCGCTGCTCCACTTCGGCCAGGGCAAATGGTATCCCGGCGAAGAGCTTCCCCGTTGGGCACTCGGATGTTATTGGCGCAAAGACGGGGTTCCCATATGGGAGAAACAGAACCTGTTTGCCCAGGATGACAAGGCTTACGGCTACGGCGTGGTCGACGCACACCGCTTCCTCGAAGCCCTTACCCGTCGTCTGCAGGTGAGCTTCGCTACTGCCATCTCAGCGTACGAAGATGTCTTCTTCCACCTCTGGAAGGAGCGCCGCTTGCCCGAGCTGGTCGATCCGCTGGATCCGAAGATCAAGGAATTTGGGGAACGGGCGCGCCTGGCACAAATTTTCGACCAGGCTGCCGACCACCCGATCGGATTCGTCCTCCCCCTGCGCCGGGTACCAACCCGTTCCGGCATTCCGCGGTGGACCAGCCAGCCCTGGTTTCCCTTTGTCGAGAGGATGTTTCTTACGCCTGGCGACTCGTCGATGGGCTATCGTCTTCCCCTCGAATCAGTCCCCTGGACCAAGCCAGAAGATGTCACCTGGGCGTTCGATCCAGATCCCTTGCGCCGCCGCGACAACTTGCCGGCTCGTCCAGAACGGCGGATGGACTTGTTTTCCATGTCCCCTGCGCGGGACGAGCCGGTACCCGAAGCCGATAAAGGTAAACCCGATCAGGAGGCAGCCCTCACTCTCACCCGTCCTGCCCTGTGCCTGGAAGCGCGGAATGGCCGGATTCATGTCTTTATGCCGCCGGTCGACTACCTCGCGGACTATCTCGACCTGGTTGCCGCCATCGAAGACACGGCGGCGCACCTCTCAATGCCGGTGCTGATCGAGGGCTATACGCCGCCCAGCGACCCCCGTCTCTCGGTTTTCAAAGTCACCCCCGACCCGGGGGTCATCGAGGTCAACATCCATCCCGCCGCGAGTTGGGATGCCCTGATTGAAAACACGACGGCGGTGTACGACCTGGCGCGTGAAAGCCGGCTTGGAGCGGAGAAGTTCATGCTCGACGGGCAACACGCGGGAACCGGCGGCGGCAATCATGTCGTGATTGGCGGTCCGACTCCGGACGACAGCCCCTTTCTGCGCCGGCCCGACCTGCTGCGCAGCATGGTCAACTATTGGCAAAATCATCCTTCTCTTTCCTATTTGCTTTCCGGGTTGTTCATTGGACCAACCAGCCAACATCCCCGCGTGGATGAGGGCCGGGTGGAATCGCTGTATGAGTTGGAAATTGCGTTCGATCAGATCCCGGACAGAGGCTCGTCTCCCATTCAATCGCGCCTGACGGATCGTCTGTTCCGTCATCTGTTGACCGACGTGACGGGAAGCACGCACCGAGCCGAGTTTTGCATCGACAAGCTCGATCCGCCGGAAGGCGCGGGAGCTCGCCTTGGGCTGCTTGAGCTGCGCGCCTTCGAGATGCCGCCCCACGCACGCATGAGCCTTACGCAGCAGTTGCTGGTGCGAGGCCTGATCGCGCAGTTTTGGCGAAAGCCTTACCGGCAAAAACTGATTCCCTGGGGAACCAGCCTGCACGACCGGTTTATGCTCCCGCACTTTGTGCAGCTGGATTGGGAGGACGTGATCAGCGACCTCAATCGCGCGGGATACCCATTCCGCGGTGAATGGTTCGCCCCTCACTTCGAGTTTCGTTTTCCTCTCATAGGCTCGGTGACGGTGCGCGGCATCCAGCTGGAATTGCGCCATGCCCTTGAACCCTGGAACGTACTTGGCGAGGAGGCCTCGAGCGGCGGTACGGCGCGCGCTGTCGATTCCTCGGTCGAAAGGCTGCAGGTCAAGGTAACGGGGATGGTCGATTACCGGTTTGCCGTACTTTGCAATGGCCGCCCCGTGCCGCTGCACCCCACGGGGGTACCCGGCCAGTTTGTCGGGGGCGTCCGGTATCGAGCCTGGCAGCCTGCTTCGTGCCTGCATCCGGATATTCCTGTTCACAGCCCGTTGATCTTCGATTTGGTCGATACCTGGTCGGGGCACGCAATGGGAGGCTGCACCTATCATGTGGTGCACCCCGGAGGACGGGCCAACCAGGAATTCCCTGTGAACGCCTACGAAGCCGAGAGCCGCCGTCTTGCCAGGTTCAACCCGTTTGGGCATACGCCCGGCCCGGTTTCCGTTCCCAAGGAAAGACCCAATGTGGAATTTCCTTTAACCCTGGATTTACGCCGATCCCCCTGAGCAATGCGTCGAACCTTTCATGATCATGGCCGAGATACTGGATGACCCGTTTCTGACCGCCGACTATCGCCAAGCCACTGGCGTATACGACGAGATGTGCGCGGCGCCGGCAGTATTTCGACCCCACTGGGATCGCTATATTGCGTCTTTATCTTCGCTGGGCAGTAAGGAACTGGCCCACCGTTGGCAGATCGCTCGCCAGCGCATCCGGGAAAACGGTGTCAGCTATAACGTTTACGGGGACCCGCTGGGCATGGACAGGCCGTGGAGCCTGGACCCCATTCCGTTGCTGATCCCCCCGTCCGAATGGAGTTACCTGGAAGCCGGGCTGATCCAGCGAGCGCGTTTGCTCAACACCATCCTGGCCGATCTGTATGGCCCACAAAAGTTGCTCTTGAGCGGTGATTTGCCCCCCGCGCTGGTGTTTGGAAATCCTGCCTTCTGGCGTGCCTGTCATGGCGTGCCTGTTCCCGGCACGAACTATCTGCACTTGCTTGCCGTTGATCTGGCGCGCTCGCCCGACGGGCAGTGGTGGGTGATTTCCGACCGGACGCAGGCACCCTCCGGCGCCGGCTATGCGCTCGAGAACCGCATCGTCATCGCGGAGACTTTTCCGGACCTGTTTCGCGAAGCCCAGGTGCAGCGCCTGGCGGGCTTTTTCCGGGACTTTCGCGACAGCCTTCTGCGCTTGTCGCCTTCTGCCCGGACCCATCCCCGCGTGGTGCTGCTCACGCCCGGACCTTTTAACGAAACCTATTTTGAGCACTCCTACCTGGCGCGCTATCTGGGCTTCAGCCTGGTCCAGGGCAGTGACCTGACGGTGCGCGAAAATCGCGTCTTCCTCAAATCTCTTGAGGGTCTAAGACCAGTCGATGTCGTGTTGCGGCGCATGGACGACGGTTTCTGCGATCCGATCGAATTGCGCTCCGATTCCTATCTCGGCGTACCCGGCCTGGTGGAAGCGGTGCGCAGTGGAAACGTCGCTGTGGCCAATGCGCTGGGCAGCGGTCTGCTGGAAACTTCGGCATTCATTCCATTCCTTCCCGGCCTGAGCCGGAGCCTGCTGGGCGAGCGGCTGGCGTTGCCCTCCGTGGCCACGTGGTGGTGCGGCCAGCCCCGGGCGCTCAATTACGTCCGCGAGAATCTCGACTTCCTGGTCATCAAGCCGGCCTACCCGTCCAAGGGCATGGAACCTGCTTTCGGGGGCAGGCTGGCCCCTCAAGAACGCGCGCACCTGCTGGCCCGACTGGAGGAGCGACCTAACGAATATGTGGGCCAGGAACTGCTTAACCTGTCCAGCGTACCGATGTGGTCCGAGGGCAATCTCGTGCCGCGGCGCGTGGTATTGCGCGTTTACCTTGCCGCGGCCGGCGATAGCTGGATCGTCATGCCAGGAGGATTGACCCGCGTCTCTCCGTCTCCCGACACTCCCGTGGTTTCCATGCAGCAAGGTGGAGGGAGCAAAGATACCTGGGTGCTCTCCTCCCACCCGGTGGAACACATCACGCTGCGACGTCCGCGCGATTTGCCCGTGGAGCTGCATCGCGGAGTCAGCAGCGATCTGCCCAGCCGGGCCGCTGAGCACCTTTTCTGGCTGGGCCGGTATGCCGAACGCTGTGAGCACCTTGCGCGCGTGCTGCGTTGCATCCTGGCGCGCATAACAGGCGAATCCTGGGCGCCGGAGACCGATGGCTGGCATTCGTTGATGAAATTGTATGAATGTCTCGAGTCTCCTTATTCCCGCCTGGCTACAGACGATCCCCAGGGTCATCTCGATCAACAGGGCGATCTGGAGAAAGAGATACTGTCGCTGATCTTTGAAGAGCAGCGCAGCGACAGTCTCAATGCCAATCTCAATCGCGCCACCCGGGCCGTGGCCCAGGTGCGCGATCGTCTTTCCGCCGATCTGCTGCGCATTGTGAGCCAGATGGGTAGTCTTGCCCGAGCGTCAGACCGAACTGCCTGGGGGTATGTCTCGGCGGCGGATGCGCTTGCCGTCCTGAATAGCTGCATCCTGACTCTCGCCGCTTTGCGGGGAATCGAGGAGGGCGATATCACTCGCGGACCCGGGTGGCACTTTCTCATTATCGGGAGGCGCATCGAGCGTTCGGTCCAGCTGGTGGATCTGCTTCGTTCCATGGCCGTTCCCATCGATTCCGAGAGCTGGCATTTGCTGGAAATGCTGCTCGAAGTAGCTGACAGCTCCATCACGTACCGCGCGCGCTACTTCGACGTTTTACAGCCTGCGCCGGTGCTCGACCTGTTGATGAATGATGAAGCAAATCCGCGGTCTCTTGCTTTTCAGTTGAAGGATCTGGCCAAGCATTGCGCCGCGCTCTCCGCCCTGCCCTCGGGTTCGGGCTGGCCGGCTTTGCGGCAGAGACAATTGGAAGACGCCGCAGGCGCGCTCATGCGGGCCGATATTGAATCGCCCTTTGCGCTGCCCGGGGCCAGCCATCGCATGCATCTCAATGGGTTGCTCGAGGAGCTTGCCGGCGCACTGCCGGCCTTTGCCGAAGCTGTCGCCAATACCTATTTCAGTCACGCCGAAATGGAGCGGGCCACTTGAGTTTTCTCCTGATGAACCAAGGCTGTTGCCCCGGGAGAAAACCGCAGGTCTCTCCACTGCGCTGCGCCGGGTTTCCTGCGCCGCAGGAAATCCGGCTTCGCTTCGGTCGAGATGACAATTTTGTGGGCAGGCCAAAGCGGTTTTTCCATGAGGCAAACTGCAGGTCTCTCCACTTCGGTCGAGACGACAATTCTGTGGGCAGGTTAAAGCTGTTTTTCCATGAGGCAAACTGCAGGTCTCTCCACTTCGGTCGAGACGACAATTCTGTGGGGCAGGTCAAAGCTGTTTTTCCATGAGGCAAACTGCAGGTCTCTCCACTTCGGTCGAGACGACAGTCTTCCCGGGAAACTTACTCCTTAAACGCGCGTCCAACGAAGGGCAACAACCAATGCATTATCGTGTGCGCCACCAAACGATCTACGACTACGTCCAGCCGGTTTCTGTATCACACCACCTGGTTCGTCTTATCCCGCGCGATCTCCCCAGGCAAAAATGCCGGTCCATGGAATTATCAGTCTGGCCAGAGCCGCCTTTTCAGGCCACGACCCATATCGATTACTTCGGCAATAGCGTGACTTCTTTCACCCTGCCGGAATCGCACACCCGGATGTGCGTGGAGGCCAACAGCGAGTTGGAAGTAGAAACCGTTGCCTATCCGGCTCTCTCGGAAACGCCTGCCTGGGAAACTGTCCGCGACCGCGTGCCCTTTGACCACAGCCACGACGGGCTGGAGGCCTTTCAGTACGCCTTCGATTCCAGCCGAGTGTTCGCCAAACCGGAATTGGCTGCCTACGCTCGCGAGTCGTTTGACCCTCACCGCCCGTTATTGGAGGCGGTCATGGATCTCACTGGGCGCATCCATCGCGACTTTCGCTTTGACCCCAAGGCCACTGAGGTCACGACGCCTGTCGAAACCTTCTTCGAGAAACGGCGCGGCGTGTGTCAGGACTTCTCTCACCTGCAGATTGCCTGCATGCGCTCACTGGGACTTCCGGCACGTTATGTAAGCGGTTATTTGCGCACCTACGCCCCTGCCGGACGCCCGCGTTTGGTGGGCGCGGATGCTTCTCATGCCTGGTGCTCGGCGTGGTGCCCCGGCATCGGCTGGGTTGACTTCGACCCCACGAACGACTGCGTGCCATCGGATGGCCACATCACGCTGGCATGGGGCCGGGATTACAGCGACGTCAGCCCCATCCGAGGGGTTTTGCTCGGCGGAGCCAAGCACAGCCTCAAAGTGGGAGTCGATGTAATGCCGCTGGAATGAGAAACTGGAAGGGACTTGAATTCGCCTCGGGGAACTGGACTGGAGAAGATCGATTGAAGCTAAGAGCGCTACTGCCGTTGTTGTTCCTGCTGACCGCTTGCGCATTACGGTTGAATGCCGCGGACGCCGATAACGTTACCCGTGCGACGTTGCCCAACGGCTTGCAGGTGGTGATCGTGCGCAACGCGCTCGCGCCCGTCGTCACGGTGGAGCTTAACTTCAAGGTCGGCGGCGACGAGACACCGCCTGGCTTTCCGGGGTCGGCCCATGCTGAGGAGCATATGGCTTTTCGCGGCTGTACCGGCATGACCGCGGATCAGACCGCAGCCATCTACGCCCAACTCGGCGGACGCGATAATGCCGACACCCAGCAAAATATTACCCAGTACTACACCACGGTGCCCGCCGCCGATCTCGATGTTGCCCTGCAGGCGCAGGCGGCCTGTCTCCGCGGTGTCGACAATTCCGAAGAAGAGTGGTCGCACGAGCGCGGCGCGATCGAGCAGGAAGTGTCCCGCGATCTTTCCAACCCCACTTACAAATTCATCGATCGCCTCAATAGCGATATGTTTGCCGGGACGCCCTATGCCCACGATCCCCTGGGCACCAGGCCTTCGTTCGATGCCACCACCGGGGCGATGCTCAACGACTTTCACAAAAGGTGGTATACCCCCGGCAATGCCATCCTGCTGATCGTGGGTGATGTGGATGCGGCCGCTACGCTGGCTAAGGTCAAGCAGATGTACGGGGACATCCCCAGCCATCCGCTGCCCGAGCATCCGGCTGTCAACCTTTCTCCGGTGAAACCGGAAACGTTCACCCTGGACAGCAATCTGCCCTATGTTCTGGGCTTCATTGCCTATCGCATGCCGGGCACGGATTCGCCGGATTACGCCGCGTCGCAAATTCTGTCTGACGTGCTGGCCAGCCAGCGCGGGGACGTCTACGGCATGGTGCCGGCAGGGAAAGCGCTCTACGCTACTTTTGGGATGGCCGAGAACTATCCCAAGGCGAGCGTAGGTTTCGCAGAGATTGCCTTGCCGGCGAGCGCCGATGCTGCCGGCCCTTTGAACGAATTACGGCAGATTATCGAGGGCTATGCCCAGAAGGGCTTGCCACAGGATCTTTTCGACGCCGCTAAGCGGGCGGAAATTGCCTCCGCGGAATTTGAGCGCAACTCCATCCCCGGCTTGGCTTCGTTGTGGTCGGAGGCGCTAACCGCGGAAGGCCGCAACTCTCCCGATGACGACCTTCAGGCTATCCGTGGAGTAACGCTCGCGGATGTGAACCGCGTGGCCAAGCAGTATCTGGTGAGCACGAACGCCATCACCGCGACGCTGAAGCCTTCACCTTCCGGTGAGGCTGTGGCGGCCAAAGGATTTGGCGGAGGCGAGAAAATGACCTCGGCTCCGACCAAGCCCGTCGTGCTGCCTCCCTGGGCCGCGGGAGTGCTCTCGCAGTTGAAAGTGCCGGGCGACTACATCGTCGCGTCCGACGGCACTCTGCCCAACGGCCTTCGCCTGATCGTCAAGACGGATCACACCAGCCCTACCGTAACTGTGGTGGGTACAGTTAAAAACAATTCCGATCTGCAGACCCCGAAGGGCCAGGAGGGCGTGTCCGATATCCTCGATGGCCTTTATTCTTACGGCACGCAGACGCTCGACCGCCTCACCTTCCAGAAGGCGCTGGATGATATCGCCGCGAACGAGACGGCAGGCTTTGACTTTTCCCTCCAGGTGCTGAAGGAGAACTTTCCGCGCGGGGTCCAGCTTCTGGCCGACAATGAGCTGCATCCAGCGATGCCGGCAGAAGCGTTCGCGGTGGTGAAGGATCAAACCATCCAACTTGTCGCGGGCAATTTGAAGAGTCCCGGCTACCGCACCTCCCGTGCTTTGGACATCGCGTTGCTGCCGCCCGGAGATCCAGTGCTGCGCGAAGCAACTCCGGACACTCTGGGTAAGGTCACCCTGGAGGACGTGAAGCATTATCACGCCATCACCGTGCGTCCGGACCTGACCACGATCGTAGTCATCGGCGACATCGCTCCCGACGAAGCAAAGGCGGTCATAACGAAGTGGTTCGGCGATTGGAAGGCGGAGGGGGCCAAGCCGGAAACCACGCTGCCCCCGGTGGCGCTCAATAAAGCCTCCGCCGCTAACGTGCCCGATCCGGAGGCGGTGCAGGATTCCGTCGTTCTGGCTCAGCAGTTGAACATCAACCGCTTCGATCCCGACTACTATCCGCTGCAGCTTGGTAATCACGTGTTGGGTGGTGGTTTCTACGCCACACGCCTTTATCACGATCTGCGCCAGGTGTCCGGATATGTCTACAACGTGGACGTCAGCATGGAGGCATCCAAGACGCGCTCCAGCTATAGCGTTACCTATGGTTGCGATCCGGACAAAGTCTCCAAGGCGAGGGCCCTGGTGCAGCGCGATCTTGAACAGATGCGCACCCAGGACGTCACACCGGACGAGCTGCACCTGGCCAAAGCAATGCTGTTGCGGTCCATTCCCCTGGGAGAATCCAGCGAAGAAGGCGTGGCCCAGGGCCTGCTGCGCCGGGCGGTGATTGGGCTGCCCCTGGACGAGCCCATCATCGCGGCCAAGAAGTACTTCGAGCTGAACGCCGATCAAATCAAAGAAGCCTTTGCTCGCCGTCTCCGGCTGGACGACTTTGTCCAGATTGTCCGCGGGCCGTCGCCCCAGTAAGAACCGCCAGGCGCCCCATCCTTTGCGTTCGCTCGCGAAGGGTGGGTACAGGGTCCCAATCGGAACCTACGACCAGGCGGGCTGGTAAACTATGAGGAGGGCCTGCCTGCAAGTTCCAGCCAGCAAGGCAACGCAAGGCTAGTCAATCTCAACCATTGCTCTCCGCAACCCGGAAGAACAGGAATTCTGCGCTCGTGAGTACGCCCATTCGGAATATCGCCATCATCGCCCACGTTGACCATGGAAAGACAACCCTCGTGGATGCAATGTTGCGCCAGGCCGGCACCTTCCGGGCCAACGAAGCAGTCGCCGAACGGGTCATGGACTCGAATGAACTGGAGAAGGAGCGCGGGATCACGATTCTGGCCAAGAATACGGCCATCCAGTTCCAGGACACAAAAATCAACATCGTCGATACTCCGGGACACGCGGACTTCGGAGGCGAGGTGGAGCGCGCCCTAAAGATGGTCGACGGGGTCATGCTTTTGGTGGATGCCTCGGAGGGCCCGTTGCCCCAGACGCGCTACGTGCTTGCGAAAGCGCTGGAAGCAAAACTGCTGCCCATCCTGGTCATCAACAAAATCGATCGGCCGGACGCGCGCGCGAAAGAGGTTCTCGACGAGGTATACGACCTGTTTATCGATCTGGACGCAGCCGAAGACCAGCTGGATTTTCCTGTTTTGTATACGAACGCCAAGTTGGGCACCGCCAGCACTTCGCTCGAGCAACCTGGGGATAGCCTGCAGCCGTTATTTGAGACCATTCTCTCCACGATCCCGTCCGCCAAGGGCGACCCTGACGGGCCGCTGCAGATCCTGGTCACCAACCTCGATTACTCCGACTATCTGGGACGTCTGGCCATCGCCCGCGTTTTCAACGGAACTCTGCGCAGCGGGGAAGAGGTCAACATCTCCCGGCGCGACGGTTCGCTGAGCAAGATCAAGATAACCAAGCTGTTTACCTTTAGCGGCCTGAAGCGCACCGACATCGAAGAGACCCAGGTGGGCGACATCGTCGCGATTGCCGGAGTTACCGGGATCACCATAGGCGAGACCATCACCGGTCTCGAGAATCCTGTTCCGCTGCCCCTGATCGTAATCGACGAGCCCACGATCGCGATGCAGTTTTCGGTCAACAATTCGCCCATGGCGGGAAGGGAAGGGCAGTTCGTTACCTCGCGTAACCTGCGCGAGCGCCTGGACAGGGAATTGCTCACGAACGTTTCCATCCGGGTGGAAGAAACCGGCAGCCCCGACAGTTTCAAGGTGCTGGGCCGCGGAGAACTGCAGCTGGCCATCCTGATCGAGATGATGCGCCGCGAGAGTTTCGAGCTGATGGTCGGGCGTCCGGAAATCGTCACCAAAACCGAGGACGGCAAACTACTGGAGCCGGTAGAGCATCTGACCATCGACGTTCCCGACAACTTTGTCGGCACAGTGATTGAACGTCTCGGGCCCCGGCGTGGAGAGATGCTCAAGATGCACAACCACGGCTACGGCCGCGTGCGCCTGGAATTCCGTGTCCCCAGCCGCGGCCTGATCGGATTGCGCAGCGAGATGCTGACCGAGACGCGGGGCACGATCGTAATGAATTCGCTCTTTGACGGTTACATGCCCTACCAGGGAGAGATACCGCAGCGGCCCACCGGGGCGCTCATCGCCGATCGCAATGGCCTCACCACAGCGTACGCGTTGAATGGCTTGCAGGATCGTGGAGTGCTCTTCGTAACCGCCGGGCTCGATGTTTATGAGGGTATGGTGATTGGCGAGCACTCACGGGATAACGACCTGGACGTCAACGTCGTGCGTGAGAAAAAGCTCACTAACATGCGCGCGTCCAGCGCCGATGACGCGATCCGCCTGGTGCCCTTCAAGCCGATGAACCTGGAGCAGGCCATCGAGTTTATCGCCGAAGACGAACTGGTCGAGGTTACGCCCAAATCCTTGCGTCTGCGTAAGAAGATCCTGCAGGCCAATCGCCGTCCCCGCCGCAACCAGACGCCGGCGTGAAGGCTTCGCGGTTGGTTCTCGCGGTTGCCGCAGGAGTCGCGGTTTTGGCGATTTGCGGGGCCGCTTATTTCAAGACTCACGACAAAGGGCCGGCGGCGAAGCCAGTTGCTGCTCCATCGGTTGTGTCGGCTCCGTCGGTTCAGCCCGTTCAGTCGGCAAAGGCTGCCGCGGCTGTTGCGGCCCCCCTCACGAGGATCCACGCGCACAATCTCTCGATGCGCAAGGGAGCTGATTTCCGCGTCTATGTTCTCTGGCTGAGCGGTCACCTGGTCCCTACCGGCAAAGATGTGGTCCCCTCTCTGGATGAACCGGACTCCTTTGTCATTGAGATACAGAACGGCGTCATTCACGCCAAAATGGCCGACATCAGCCACTACATGAATACAGACGCGGGGCCGGCTATGCCTTTGCAGAACATTTCCATCTCCGGCAACAGAGGCCGCATCTCTCTCCACGGCACGCTCCACAAGCTGCATGTGCCAGTCCCCATCGAATTGGAGGGAACGGTTTCTCCTTCTCCCGATGGCCGCATCCGGCTGCACATCGATCATCTGGCAGTGTTGAAGCTTCCTCTCAAAGGCGTGCTCAGCGGTTTCCATCTGACCATCGCGGACCTGATGGGCGATAAAAGTGTTCCGGGCATCGAAGCTTCCGGGGATGACCTTTTCCTGGATACGCAAGTCCTGCTTCCCGCTCCGCATATTCGCGGCAAGCTCACCAGCGTGCATGTGGTGAGCCCGGACATTGTGGTGGTGTACGGCGATAATGCGCAGGACGACGCGGCTCGCACCGAGCAATGGCATAATTTTCTGTCTTTAAAAGGCGGGACACTGGGATTCGGAAAGCTGACCATGCGTCAGGTCGATCTCATCATGATCGACGCGTTCAAGGATCCCTGGTTCGATCTGGACCTGGTGAACTACCAGGCACAACTGGTTTACGGCTACACGCGCATGACACCGCAGGCGGGGTTGCAAATCTTCATGCCCGATGTAGGCAAGATTCCTCAACCTCCGAAGACGGTGGGCGCGGAGTGGATCAAGAATCGCAACCTGCCGCCTCCGCCGGTTGGTCTGCCGGCTAGTCAGTGAGAACTGCTCAGAGCTTTTCGGCGATTGACTTGGCTTGGGTAAACAGCAGCAGGTAATCCGGTCCCCCGGCCTTCGAGTCCGTTCCGGACATGTTGAAGCCGCCGAAGGGGTGCGCTCCCACCATGGCCCCGGTGCATTTGCGGTTGAAGTACAGGTTGCCTACATGGAAGGCGCGGCGAGCGTGCTCGAGCTTTTCCTTCGAAGTGGAATAAACCGCGCCCGTCAATCCGTAATCGGTATTGTTGGCAATCTCCAGGGCATGGTCATAATCCCGCGCGCGGACCACGGCCAGAACCGGCCCGAAAATCTCTTCCTGGGCAATGCGCGCCGTGGGCGCGACATCCGCAATTACGGTTGGCTCTATGTAAAATCCGCCCTCCGCATTGGCTACAGCCCGGCCGCCGGTCAGCAGCCGTCCCTCGCCTTTGCCGATCTCGATATAGGACAGAATCGTATCCATCGCTGAGCGGCTTACGAC
>JBARKD010001022.1:0-10877 GCA_049800615.1 Acidobacteriaceae bacterium
CAGTTGCAAGTGCCTAATTTCGTGAAAAAATGTATTTTTCTATCGTCGAAATACCGATTACCGTATTTTTCGACGCCATAAACCCTTCCACAACATAGACGCGATTCCAAAAAATAAGTTTCGGTCGAGAATTCCTTTCTTGCATTATCAGGTCACCCGTGCCCCTAAGAACAACCGCCCCTTTAGAAACTGACCCGCTACCGGGAAACGAGGCTCCTAAACCGAACAGTTTTTGGCGCACCGGCCTGCTTTTGATTTCCTCCGCGACCCTCGGCGGGATCGCGGTAGCCCTCTGGCATCGCCGAACCCTGGCCCAAATCCGCCAGGAAGCGACTCGCAGCGACGGGGAACCGGACGGCTGAATCTCGAAGATTGCCTGGATGGTTTAGTGCTTTCCACCCTCGGTAGCTGTCAGGAAATCGAGTCTATTTCCCGGGCCATTCTTACGTCCCGCTCCGTCAGACCGCCTTTGTCGTGGGATATCAGGGCCAGTTTGACCTTGTTGTAGCGAATGTCGATATCAGGGTGGTGCCCCGCCTTCTCTGCCGTTTCTGCCACCCGGTTCACAAACACCATCGCCGCCAAAAAATCAGGAAATTCGAAGCGGCGCACAATCTCTTTGCCCTCGAGTTTCCACTCGGGCAGCGAACGTAATCTTTCCTGCAGCATCTCCGCGCTCAATACACTCATGACAAAGCCCTCTGCCTCGTGTCAACCGAATGGATTGCGTAACCGATGTCCCTTGGGCTCCAGTTGTAGCGCGGAGAACTTCTTCGCCTGTTGGGTAATCTCCGCGCGCAAATCTTCCCACAACTGGTCGGGCAAGCTGATATATACCTGTACCACCTTGGGGTCGAATTGTGTACCGGAACAGCGTTTAATCTCTGCTCGCGCTGCCGCGAAACTGGTTGCTCTGCGATAGGGCCGATCTGAAGTAAGCGCGTCCAGTGTATCGGCTACGGCGAAAATTCTCGCTCCCAGCGGAATTTGTTCTCCCTTCAGCCTTCGCGGATAGCCGCTGCCGTCGTAGTGTTCCTGGTGGGAGTACACAATTTCCGCCGCCTCTTGCAAAAAAGGGATTTTGCGCAGCATCTGGTAGCCGCGCGCGCAGTGTTCCCGCATTACTTTTTGTTCGTCTGCCTGCAGCTTGCTTGGCTTCAGCAAAATCGCATCCGGAATTGCCATTTTTCCAATATCGTGCAGAAACGCGCCCCGAGCCATGATCGGTATCTGGTGGGGTGGAACCCCGATGCCTCGCGCCAGCGCGATGGTGAAAGCCGTTACTCGTTTCGAATGGCCTTCCGTCTCCGCATCCTTCAAGTCCAGCGCGTCCCCCAGGGCCTCCAGGGTGATGTCATAGGATTGCTCCAGATCAGAGATCGCCTGGTGCAGCATCCCGGTCCGCGCGCTAACCAACTGCTCTAAATCCTGCCGGTACATTGCATTTTGATGGACCAGCCGCCGGTAGTCGACCGCTCGCTTCACCGTCAGCAGCAGTTGATCCCTTTCGACCGGCTTCAAAAGATAGTCATAGGCGCCATCGCGTACGCCCGCAATCGCCAGATCCATGTAACTGGTGGGCGCCACAAGAATGAGAGGAATATCCGGCTGAACCGGGCGCATTCGCTGCAACAGCCCCTTGCCGTTCGACCCCGCCGACATCAGGTCGGAAAGGACCAGGTCGTAGGGAGGATCGTTTTCGATGTGCGTCATCGCCTCATCGCTGCCGCTGGCCAGCGCTGTGGTGTATTGCGCCCGCTTTAGGATCCCGTCGATTTCCCTCCGGCAATGCACTTGCTCGTCAACAACCAGGACGCGTGCTGGAACACCTGCTGTTTCCATACTTGCTGGGCCCTCCGCTTTTTCCGGAAGGCTACCTTTCTTTGTCCTGATAGAACTTGAGGGCATCTGGGAACAGTCGAACTCCAAATGGTTACCAACGGCATCGGGCGCGTTCAAGCATCTGGTGAGTGGCGAGGGCCGGGCTGATGCACGGTCTGCTCTCGCAACAACATGAAAGCGCCTTAATGTTGAGTCTAACTTCATCCGGCACCTGTGGTGAGAATTCTTCTCTGCCCAGCCAGGTTGGTGAAGCAAACTGTTATACTCCCTGGAAGATCGCCCGGCTTTTTCATAAAACTGGATGACCAGCGCTACCAGGTTCACTGTGGTATCAGGCTGAGTTTCCCCCTGGATTGGTGTGAATTTGTTCGATTTTGAGCGTGAATTATCCGGAAAATCGAATCCTGTGGCCTCCCAGGCCGCTAAGCAGTCGCATGAGCACCAGCAACGCGACATTTATGAAAGCCACCGTCATCGTGCTTTTTCCCTCGCCTTCTATATGACCGGCAACGAGATGGAGGCGGAACACATTCTCGCCGCCACGTTCGTGCGTGCCTTCCAGCAGTACGACCGGCCTGACGCATTTGCAATAGATTCGGCCCTGATCGCAGAACTCGGCCGGCGATTCGCTCTTCGCGAGGAGGAACCGGCGGCGGTGCTTGCTGCCGGAAGAGGACTTAGCCACCGCAACGTGCGCCGGCCCGATCTGGAAGTCGCGGTTCGCAACTTGCCTCCCAATGAGCGACTGCTCTTCTTGCTGCATGACGTGGAAGGCTACTCGCCGGCGATGATCGCACGCCTGCTGGATCTGCCTGAAGCCAAAATACAACGAATCTGTTTTTCAGCTCGCATTCGCCTCTACCAGGGGCTCGCCGAACAAGCCGAGACGGAAGCTGCCTGAAGTCGCTTGGCGGCGTTGCCTGCGGAACAGTTACCCCTTGGCGGAATCCTTTTTCTTGTTCCGCCGCGCCGCAGCCCATCCATCCTTGATCGTCTGCCGTGCCCGGCCCAGCGCCAGCGCATCTTCCGGCACGTCTTCAGTTATGCATGATCCGGCAGCGATATACGAACCGGCCCCTATCGTCACCGGCGCTACCAGCGTGGAATCGCTGCCCACAAACACTCCATTACCGATCACAGTGGTGTGTTTGCTGCTTCCATCATAGTTGCAAGTGATCACTCCCGCGCCGACATTTACTCCCTCGCCCACCTCGGCATCGCCCAGGTACGTCAGGTGATTTGCCTTGGAGCCCTTCCCGATGCGGACTTTCTTCGTCTCCACAAAGTTGCCGATGTGCGCGCCTTCCCCGATCCGGCTCTCCGGCCGCACGTGCGCATACGGTCCAAGAATGGCGCCGCTCTCCACCTGCGATTCCGTGACGATGCATCCCTGGCGGACCACGACCCGGTCACCCAGCGTCGCGTGTTCCAGTACGGAGTACGAACGAATCCGGCAATCCGTTCCGACTTTCGTTTCTCCCAGAAGCTGAACAAAGGGTTCGATCACGGTGTCCGCACCGACCGTCACGCTCGCATCGATCACTGACGTTTCCGGGCGAAAAATCGTCACGCCCTCGGCCATCAACCGCCGGGCGGTCATCAGGCGCAATTTGCCATCGATCGCCATCATCTCGGCAATGGTATTTGCCCCTAAAACCTCATCGGCATCCTCGGCCCGCAGTGCCAGCACCCGTTCACCCGCGCCTTCCAGAATGGCGGCCATGTCCGTCAGGTACAACTCACCATGAGCGTTATCCGTGTTCAAACTGTCGATGTGAGAGAACAGCGGCTGCGTTGCGAAGGCATAAATGCCGGAGTTGATTTCCTCCGCCTCGGCGTGTTCCGGCTTTAAAGCTTTGTATTCGACGATCGCTTTTATCTCATCGGATTTAGGGGACTTGCGGATCACTCGCCCATACCCCGTCAGGTCTTCCGGCACGGCCGTAAGCACTGTCATCGCAGCCCGGTGTTGCAAATGAAAATCACGAACCCTGCGGATCGTTTCCGGCCGGATCAGGGGAACATCCCCGTAAAGAACGATCAGGTTCTCATATTTTTTTGTGGCCTTACGTGCCACTTGCATGGCGTGCCCCGTCCCCCGTTGCTCTGTTTGGTCGACGAACTCGACACCAAGGTCCGCCACGGAGTTTTTCACCGCACTCGCCTCGTGGCCGACGATCACATAGATATCCTGCGGCGGCACAATCTGCCGCGCCGCATCCACTACGTGCCGCAGCAGGGCTTTGCCCCCGATCTCGTGCACAACCTTCGGACGCTTGCTCCGCAGCCGCGTGCCTTTCCCCGCCGCCATGATGATGATGGCCAACTGCATGTCTATCCCCCTTTGGTATGTTTACCTGGAGCTAAAACCTAAAGTAAAAGTTAATGAAGTGACCTGAGCCCGAATGCCGGCACGCCACACCGAACGTCAAGAGGCGTTTCACATGGGCCAGCATATCGGTTTCTTCACCTGCTTTAGGCAGCGGCTCGTTAGCAATGTCGATACCGAAGAACTTACCTTTTATCCGTTATTCATGGGGTCAATCCGTCTGAACCAACGGAGAAGCGTAATTTTAATAGAGGAGAAAATCCAAGTTATGGGCCTCCCCTCCGCTTCGGCTTCTGAGCGCGTCCTCCCCTCGACAATTGCTGGTACGGAGCCTGCCCGCCCAGGGGTGATTCATCAGGCTGGGGTGTTGGGCGCGGGAACGATGGGAGTGCGCATTGCCGCACACTTGGCAAACGCGGGAATTCCCGTCGTCCTGCTCGATCTCCCCGGCAGTACAGGCAAAAGCATCGCAAGCCAGGCTCTTGAAAGCCTTAGCCGCGCCAAGCCCGCAGCATTTTACGATCCGGCTAACGTCCGGCTGATTCAGCCTGGAACCTTCGATCATGACTTGGCCAAGCTTTCCCAGTGCGATTGGGTGATCGAGGCGGTTACCGAGAACCTGGCCGTCAAGCAGGAGATCCTGGCTAAGGTCGTTCCCTTTCTCAAAAAGGAAGTCATCCTCACCACCAATACCAGCGGGCTTCCCGTGGCAGACATCGCTCGGCAGTTGCCGCCACCGCTTCGCCGTTCCTGGTTTGGCACGCATTTCTTTAATCCCCCGCGCTACATGCGGCTGATAGAAATCATCCCCACACCTGAGACCGATCCCACAGCCATTGCCGCCATCGCCGATTTCGCCGACCGCCGCCTCGGCAAAACGGTCGTCTACGCCCGTGACACCCCAAATTTCATTGCCAATCGCATTGGTGTCTTCATCATGACCCAGGCAATGGAGTTGATGCGGGAACAAGGTCTCGAGGTGGAAGAGGTGGACGCGCTTACCGGGAGCGCGATCGGCTGGCCTCGCACCGGCATCTTTCGCCTTGCCGACATGGTCGGGATCGATATTCTGGCGCACGTGGTCGCCAATTTCGCCCAGTCACGCGCCGGCGAAGCCGCTTCGCTGCCGGACTTCGTGCAGACCATGCTCGATCGCCGCTGGCTTGGCGACAAATCCGGCCAGGGCTTTTACAAAAAGGAGAAGGACGCGGAGGGCAATGAACTCCGGCTCGCCCTCGACTGGAAAACGGTCACCTACCGTCCCGCAACCCGGCCCAAATTTCCCTCGCTGGAGATGGCCAGGAACGCCGACTCACTGCCCGCCCGCCTGCGCCTCCTTCTAGCGGGCGATATCCGCAAAGACAAGGCGGCTGCCTTCCACCGCAGCCTGCTCGACCGGCTTTTCGCCTACGCTGCCGACTGCCTGCCCGAAATAGCCGACGAGCCGGCTAGCATCGATCGCGCCATGCGCGCCGGGTTCAACTGGGAAATGGGTCCCTTTGAAATGTGGGACGCCGTTGGCGTCCAACCGGGCGTGGCGCCGAATGCCGACAAGTTGCTGCGCTCCGGAGCGTCCACCTGGTATCGCGAGGGGAGCAAACAGGTTTTTGATCCCAACCGCGGCGAATACGTACCCGTTCCACAGCCGGCCGGCATTTCCACGGTCGCCGACTTCCGCAAATCGCACAGCATCGTCAAGACCAACGCGGGTGCCTCGCTGGTTGATTTGGGCGACGGTATCGCTGCGATCGAATTGCATTCCAACAAGGATGCGGTTGGAGAAGACATCACCCGCCTGGTCACCCAGGTTCTGAATCCAGGCAGCGATGCGGTGCGAAACTTCCAGGGTTTCGTCATCACCGGCGACCACGCCAACTTCTCCGTCGGAGCCAATCTGTTCCAGGTGCTGCTTCTCATCCAGGAAGCGGAGTGGGACGATCTGGACTTTGCCGTCCGTGCCTTCCAGCGCATGACCGCGACGATCAAATTCTGTCCCCGCCCCGTGGTAGTCGCACCTTTTGGCCTTTGCCTGGGCGGCGGGGCGGAAATTGCGCTGCATGCCGCCCGCCGCCAGGCTCATGCCGAACTCTATATGGGATTGGTGGAAACCGGCGTGGGCGTGGTCCCCGCCGGAGGGGGCACCAAAGAAATGGTCTTGCGCGCAGTGGACGCCGCCGAAGGTGTGCTTGCCTCCCGGGTGGCGGGCTCCACCGAATACTTCGACGCACTCAAGCGCAACTTCGAACTGATCGCAATGGCCAAGGTGTCGACCTCGGCCGCCGATGCGCGTCTGTTCGGATATTTGAGCCCCTCGGATCGAATCACCGTGCATCGCGACCGGCTGCTCGCAGATGCGAAGCAGGCTGCGTTGGCACTGGCGAATGCCGGCTATTCTCCGCCAATTCACCGGGACGTGCCCGCCGCCGGTGAAAGCGTCCTGGCGACACTGAAGCTTGGGGTCCATCTCATGCGTCAGGCAGAGTACATCAGCGATCACGATCAGAAGGTCGCGAACCACGTCGCCGGCATCCTGTGCGGAGGCGCCATCCCGGCCGGCACGATCGTGGGAGAACATTATTTCCTCGATCTCGAGCGCCAGGCGTTTCTTTCCCTGTGCGGCGAACGCAAGACGCAGGAACGTATCGCATTCACCCTCAAGAACGGCAAACCGCTCAGAAATTAGGATTGGGACGGTGCGAGGGGTGAGCGAAAGTCACCAGGAGTGTGAGCGAAAGCCACCAGGAAGTGAGAACCACATGAGAGAAGCCGTGATCGCCAGCAGCATTCGAACCGCCGTGGGCAAGTCAGGACGGGGAGCTCTGGCCACTACCCGCCCGGACGACTTGGCCGCCGTGGCTATCGAAGGCGCACTGGCCCCGTTGCCGCAGCTCGATCGCCATGAGATTGAAGACGTAATTCTCGGCTGCGCCATGCCGGAAGCGGAGCAGGGAATGAACGTTGCCCGTATCGCGGCTCTCCGCGCCGGTTTGCCGGTCACTTCCTCGGCCCTTACCGTGAATCGCTTCTGTGCCTCTGGGTTGCAGTCGATTGCCATGGCCGCGGAACGTATCCGTAGCGGCGGCGCTGAGGTCATCGTTGCCGGTGGAACAGAATCCATGAGCATGGTGCCCATGGGAGGCAACAAGGTCAGCGCCAATCCCTGGCTTATCGAGCATTATGCCGACTCGTACCTGTCCATGGGCCTCACCGCGGAACGCGTGGCGCAGCACTACGGCATAACCCGCCCGCAGGCAGATGCCTTTGCCCTGGCCAGCCATCAGAAGGCCTTGGCTGCGATTCAGGATGGCCGCTTCGCCGCCGAAATCGTGCCTGTGACGGTCACCAGCGCCACCAACGGCGGCGGCAAAGTGAAGCTCGAAACCAGGCCGTTTGTTGCTGACGAAGGACCGCGCGCAGATACGTCTCTCGAAGCCCTGTCCGCGCTCAAGCCGGCATTTCACGCCAAGGGAACGGTCACCGCGGGCAACTCCTCGCAAACCTCCGATGGCGCCGCTGCGGCCGTAGTGATGTCTTCGGAACGAGCCGCTGCCCTGGGTATCCGGCCTTTGGCTCGCTTTGTCGCCTTTGCCACGGCTGGTTGCCTCCCCGAAGAGATGGGCTTGGGCCCGGTTTACGCTGTTCCCAAAGCCCTCAAGCTGGCCGGGTTGACGCTTGATCAGATCGATCTCATCGAGCTGAACGAAGCATTCGCCGCTCAATCGCTGGCTGTCATCCAGCTGCTGCGTCTCGATCCGGCGAAGGTCAACGTCCACGGCGGAGCAATTGCCCTCGGCCATCCGCTCGGTTGCACGGGCGCCAAGCTGACGGCCACGCTCTTGCATGCCATGCAAAGTCGAAAACTTAAATACGGTCTCGTAACCATGTGCGTCGGCGGGGGTATGGGCGCCGCCGGCATCTTCGAATCCATACACTAAAAGGTCACTAGAGGGACAAGCCTTGGCCACAGCTACGCAAACTTCGCAACGCACCATTGCCGGCGGCAGCTTCCTTATCGAGGAACGCACCCCGGAAGAAATTATGACCCCCGAGGACTTCAGCGAAGAGCAGCGCCAGATCGCGCGCACAGCCAACGAATTTGTCCGTAATGAGGTCTTGCCGGCAGCAGAACAAATCGAGGCCAAGCAATTTGATGTGACCAGAGCTTTGCTCAAGAAGGCCGGAGATCTGGGCCTGATGGCCGTGGATATTCCGGAGGCTTACGGTGGCCTGGCTATGGATAAGGTGACCTCGGCGATTGTCGCCGACTACCTCTCGCAGCTCGGCAGCTTTTCCGTGGCGTTCAGCGCTCACGTTGGCATTGGAACGCTTCCCATTGTCTGGTACGGCACCGACGCTCAGAAGCAGAAATTTCTGCCCCTCCTCGCAACCGGAGATTGTATCGGCGCCTACGCTCTTTCTGAAGCGACCTCCGGCTCCGATGCCATGAATATCCGGACGCGCGCCACCCTGTCCGGCGATGGCAAACACTACATCCTCAATGGCGAGAAGATGTGGATCTCGAACGGAGGCTTTGCCGATCTGTTCACCGTGTTCGCGAAAGTCGACGGTGACAAATTCACTGCCTTCCTGATCGAGAAAGGGACCCCGGGCCTCTCCATTGGCGGGGAAGAGCACAAGCTGGGAATTCGTGGCTCCTCTACCTGTCCGCTGGTTCTTTCCGATTGCCAGGTCCCGGCCGAAAATCTTCTCGGCGAAGTCGGTAAAGGGCATCACATCGCGTTCAACATTCTCAATATTGGCCGCTTCAAGCTGGGTGCCGCCTGCGTGGGCGCGGGGCGCAACGTGCTCGGCCACGCTATTGGTTACGCTAAGCAGCGCCAGGCCTTCGGCAAGCCCATCTCCTCATTTGGCCTCATCCAGCAGAAGCTGGCCGACTGCGCCGCGCAGCTCTTTGCCGTCGAGAGCATGGCATATCGCACCGTGGGCATGATCGACGACGCCCTCGCGTCGCTTGAGGGAAGTAACCCCCGGGATATCCAAAAACGCATCGAGGAGTACGCGGTCGAGTGCTCCATCCTGAAGGTCTGGGGCTCGGAAATGCTGGACGCGGTGGTCGATCACGCCGTCCAGATCTATGGCGGTTACGGATATGTCGAGGAGTATCCGGTGGAGCGTGCCTACCGCGACTCCCGCATCAATCGCATTTTTGAAGGAACCAACGAGATCAATCGCCTCATTATTACCGGCTGGCTGATGAAGCGGGCGATGGCCGGTCAGCTTCCCCTGCTGGCTGCGATCAAAAAGCTTATGGACGAAGTCCTGGAGCCGCCCACCTTTGAGGACGACTCTGATCAAGCCGGCGATCCGCTCTACGAGGAAGCCAGGCTCCTGGCAGGCGCGAAGAAGCTGGCTTTGTTTACCGCCGGCGCGGCTTCCCAGAAATATATGAATGCCCTCGCCGACCAACAGGAAGTCATGGCCGATCTGGCCGACATCATCATCCAGGTTTACGCGCTGGAGTCGGCGCTATTGCGGGCTCGCAAACTGCTTGCTCGCAAGCTGCCTCTGGCCGAGAGCGCTGTGTGGATGGTCCGCCTGTATGCCGCCAAGGCCGTCGATATCGTAGAACTAGCCGGCCGCCGGATCATTGCCGCCGTCGCTGAAGGGGACATGCTGCGTGTCCAACTGGGCATCGCACGCCGCTTGCTGAAGCACATTCCGCAGGATGTTTACGCCGGCTCCCGCAAAATCGCAACTCATCTGGTGGAAAAAGGCGTCTGGACATAAAACGAGTCCAGCGCTGAACCCATCGAGATGACGTTATATTGTCATCATGCCGGCATCAACCCTTTACGCAAGGATCGAGGAAGCCATCGCCACGGAAATAACCCAGGGCGAGTATCGCCCCGGAGATCAGTTACCCACCGAAGATGCCCTGCTTGAGCGATTCCAGGTGAGCCGCATCACCGTTCGTCGTGCGATACAAAACCTGGTTGGCCGAGGCTTGCTCGAAATTCATCGTGGCCGTGGAACCTTCGTCCGCTCTCCGCTCATCGAAGCGGAGCTCACTAAATTAACCGGCTTCGTCGAGGATATGAACGCCGTGGGGCGAAAAGCTACTGCCCGCGTGATCAGCCGGGACGTCGTCGTAGCCACGGCACGCGTTGCCCAACGCCTTCAATTGACCAAGGGCACAAAGGTTATGCAGATCAAGCGAGTGCGGCTTGCGGATGGTACGCCGATCTCGCTCGATGAAACATATTTGCCCCTTCACCTCGGAAAACGGATCGTCCGCCACGACCTGCGTGTTCATCCAATCTTTACGCTTCTCGAAGAGAAATACGCAGTCCCGCTGGTCGAAGCCGACTATGAATTGGAGGCGGTGATCGCAAACAAAGCCGTCGCTGAGGCGTTGCAAATTGCGCCTGGTTCGCCGATCTTCCAGATCGAGCGAACCTCGATGAGCCTCCGCAACCAGCCCGTCGACTACGAAGTGCTTTCGTATCGAGGCGACCTCGTTCGCTTCGTCACCAAGCTTCATCGTCAACCGGGAAACATTCAGGGTTTGCCCTCCCGAAAGCGGTAGCCGTCAATGGACAGCGGGCTCGGATTGAGCAGCATGAGAGTAACGATAGCCCCGATGTAGAGCAGGTCGCACTCGTAGCCTGGAGGTCCGAATTGCGCTCGACCATCCACGACCGCTAAAAGTTTGATGGAACTGAAGCCATATCGGAGATGGACTGTA
>JBARKD010001023.1:0-9047 GCA_049800615.1 Acidobacteriaceae bacterium
GTGACCGGAGTCTCCAGAGACGACCTCCCTTTCAGGAAGACCTTGCGGGCGTAGTCTCTTTCCGAGACGATGCCCAGAAGTCTGCCGTCTTCAACGACGGGGAGGGCGCCAATCTCCTTCTCCGCCATCAAGGTGATGGCATCGTATACGGAGGCTCCCGCGGGCAGCGACCACACCTGGTGGCCTTTCTTCCCCAATAGCGAGCTGATTTTCCCTGTCAATTCCATAGGCAGCGGATGATAGTCTTCCCGCGAAATTATCGTCAACGAAAACTACCAGGGGAGGTTCGAATTGCCCGCTCCGGAGGCGGAAAACGCCCTGATCACAGCCAGCATCATCCCTGCAATGTGCTGTTTAGGGCTGTTTCAGCGGCGCCTGGCGCGTTCTGGTGTGAAGCATGAAAGACACATGACCCGCCTTTCAGGCGGCTCAGGCTACCAGGAAACTGTATGGGTAAGATATCGAGCTCATACTAGAGAGCTTCCTCAGCCTTTAGACCACGGCGGCACAACCCCGGTCATGCGGGCGTACGCAATCAACTGCCCCATATGCTCGTTGTCATGAATAATGATGCGCAAATACATATCGCCAACTGTCGAGTCCCGGCCCTGGACGCGAACCTTGCGCGCAAGATCCTTCGGGTTCTCGGCCAGGTGCGCCTGCCTGACCGCCTCCAGGGAGCGTTTCAGCCACGCAATGATTTGCGCCTTCGAGGTGACGGCTTTTTCTGAATCATCATTGAGCTCTCCGGGCATTTTGGGTCCGGTTACACTCAGCAGGTAGAAGTTTGCGATCACGATGTGCATATACACCTCGCTGGTGGACCGTACTCCGGGAGCCGGTCTCCAGGCAAACTTGTCCGCGGGCGTGGCTTCGGCAAGTGCGATCAACTGCTGTGACACATGCCGCCACTCTCCGTCGTATCCCTGCCATACTCCATCGAGCGGATCCTGCGCCCGCAATCCCGGGGCGCCAAAAACCAGGAACAACAGTGCCATTGCCCACAACCGCATCCCCAACCTCATCCCCAATCTGATCATGGTTCGATCCCTCCGGTGCGCCGGCATTCCCTAATTGTGACGATCTCAATATTTAATGGGGTCTCCGAGTAGGTCAAGCACCGCGTGGCACGCAAGGCAGCCACGCCCGTCGAACCTTCCCGGCAGATCGCGGACGCTTCCACAACCCCGCCGCAGCCTCTACGAGAAGGGACATCGAAAGATTGGCGAATCCAAGTTGGCCAGGCAGGCATCGGATGTTCGATTGAGAGTGGATGCTTTCCCGCGACGTTTGACAAGTATCCACTGGCAATTCCAATCTATCTTTAGCCCCGCGCGCCAGTGGGACGTTCTCCTTTTATGGGAGGGTTGAGGGAGGAGAGATTGTGGAGTCTGCATTAGGACCGGCAGGCCTAACGGCGTTGGCCGCGCCAATGGAAGCCGGACTTCTTTCTTCCGAATCGGTGCTCGACCTTTTGCGGTTGATCCTGGACGGTGCGCCGTTGCACGTGGTTCTGGGCATCATTGCTCAACTGGTGGAGTCCCGCGGCCCAGGTGTCTTGTGCACCATCTGGCTCCCCGACGAAGAAGCCCAACATCTTTATTGCGCGGCAGCACCGAGTCTCCCGGGATTCATCGAGCACGTGGGATCGATGCGCATTGGTCCTCAGGGGGGATCCTGCGGCACATCGGTGTATCGCAGGGAACCGGTTTATGTGACCGATATACTGCGCGACCCTGTTTGGGATCTTTACCGTCACCTGCTTTTACCCTATGGAATCCGCGCCGTATGGTCCCGGCCGTTGTTTACCAGCGAGGGGAAAGTGCTGGGGACTTTCGCCATTCACTATCGTGAAGAACGAAGCCCTGGGCCAGCCGATCTTAAGCTGATCGAGAGCGCCAGCCATATCGCGGCCATCGCCATCGAGCACAGCCAGAACGAGGAGAAGCTGCGGCGGGAACGCGACCGGCTCCGCCTGCTGCTGGAAATCACCAACAGCATGGCGTCGAAGTTGGACCTGCCCCGCCTGGTGGAGACATTGTCCACCAATCTGCTGAAGGTCACACGCTGCGACTTTTGCGCTTTGCTTTTGCCGGGCGGGGACAGCGGCCAGTTGCGCATCACGACGCTCTACCATCCGGAGCCACGAGGGTTCCTGGGTGACGGAAGCCTTGTGCCTATCAACAGTTCGATCTGCGGCAAAGCATTCCGTACCGGCAAAATGCAAGTCATTCGTAATTTCGAGGAGGTACGCTACGATCCCGAAAGCTTCGCCAGCAGCGAGGGTCAGCGGCTCTATCTGCGGTTAAGGGATGAAGGACTCGAGTCAGGCTGCGACCTGCCGCTGATCGGCAGAAGCGGCGTAGCCGGGGTCTTGTCCGCGCTCAAGCGGTCGCAGGGAGCCTTCGACGAAGATGATCTCGGTTTTCTGGAGCAGCTCGGCCGCCAGGTGGCGATTGCTGTGGAAAACGCATTGGCCCATGAGAAGGCCATCCTGGAACGGGAGAATGAAACCCGGAAGAGAGTTTACCTGGAGGAGGAAATTCGCGCCGAGTTCGGGAATATCGTGGGCGAGAGTCCCGCGCTGAAGAGCGCGTTGGACCTGGTATCGGTGGTAGCGCCTACCGACTCAAGCGTATTGATTCTGGGGGAGACCGGGACCGGCAAGGAGCTGATCGCACGGGCGATCCACCATCTGAGCCACCGTCGTGAACAGGCCTTTGTGAAACTGAACTGCGCCGCGATACCGCTGGGGCTTCTCGAGAGTGAGTTGTTCGGCCATGAGAGAGGAGCCTTCACGGGAGCGATCGCGCGCAAGACCGGACGCTTCGAATTGGCGCACCGAGGCACGCTCTTTCTCGATGAAGTCGGCGATATTCCGCTCGAGCTGCAGGCGAAACTGCTGCGCGTTCTGCAGGAGCAGGAATTTGAGAGACTGGGCAGCAACCACACCCACAAGGTAGACGTTCGTCTGATTGCCGCCACCCATCGTGATCTGCCTGCCATGGTGAAGCAGGGGACGTTTCGCGAGGATCTGTATTACCGGCTGAAAGTATTTCCTATTCACGTTCCCGCTCTTCGCCAGCGTCCGGAAGATATTCCCAAGTTGGTCTGGCATTTTACAGAACTCCACGGGCGGCGGATGAACAAAAGGATTGAAGAAATCCCGAGACAAACGATGGATTCGCTGGCGCTCTATCGCTGGCCGGGGAACGTTCGGGAATTGCAAAACTTTATTGAACGAGCGGTGATCCTTTCACCTCACACGGTCTTGCGCGCTCCTATTTCCGAACTGGAGCCGTTCAGCCCACCCCAAGGGTCGAATGCTCCGCTGTCAGGTCTCGACGAGGTAGAACGGGATCACATCCTCCGCGCGCTCGAGGCGAGCAATTGGGTCATAGGCGGCCGGAATGGAGCGGCAGAGCGGCTCAGGATGAAACGAACATCCCTGGTCTACAGGATGCGTAAGTTGCGCATAACCCGTCCTGCCGGCTCCTCACGCAACAGGGCCGCGGAGAGGTAATCGGCTTTCCCACGAAACGCCGCCCCCGGCGGCCGTCGCGACGAGAGACCGCCACTGACGGAAACCGGTCACGAAACCGCCGTAGCGGGGACACGCCGTCCGCCGCTGCTTGCGAAGTAACTCATAGTAGCAAAATGGCTTGCGCTGGTAGTGGCGGGAGGATTCCGAACCAAGAGGCTTTGGACCTTTACTTGCCCACCTGAGTGTCAGGCAGCGATGGGCGACTATGTTCGTTTCGCATATCCCCGGGCGGGTCTCCTCTTTTCAAGAGGCGAATTTTTTCACGAATCCACATCCAGCGGGGAGCGTCTGAACTGCGGGACCTGGCGCATCCGGCGGAGACACACTCCAGAGAGGAGAGGAATTATGGATCAAACCCTTTCAAAGGCAAACGGATCCGGCACGTTCGAAGACTACGATGTCGTCATCCTTGGGGGCGGCACAGGCTCGACGGTTGCCGCATGGACGTTCGCCGGGCAAGGTCAACGCGTGGCCGTGATCGAACGCAAATATATCGGCGGCTCCTGCCCGAACATTGCGTGTTTACCGAGCAAAAACATTATTTACAGCGCGCGGATCGCCTCGTATTTTCGCCGCGGCAAAGAATTTGGCCTGGTCGCGGACAACATCCGCGTGGACATGTCGGCAACGCGCGCCCGCAAACGCGCCATGGTATCGGGGCTGAACAATATGTACCTGGCCAATTACCAGCAGACCGGAGCGGAATTCATCCTGGGGTTGGGGCGCTTTGTTGGCCCCAAAGCTCTCGAAGTTACGCTGGCCAACGGAGCGACGCGACGGCTTCGCGGGGCCGTCGTCATCGTCAGCACCGGCACCCGGGCCCTGTTGGAACCCATTCCCGGCCTCGCCGATGCTCAGCCGCTCACGCACATCGAAGCGCTCGAACTGGACCAGGTCCCCGGGCACCTGGTGGTGATCGGCGGCGGATATGTCGGCGTGGAATTGGCACAGGCCATGCGCCGCTTCGGCAGTAAGGTAACCGTCATCGATCACAATGAGCGGCTGCTGAGCCGGGAAGACGATGACGTCACGGCGGCAATGCGCGATTTGTTCCGGGATGAGGGCATCGAAACAGCGTTGAATGCCAGCGTAAACCGCGTAATCGGAAAGTCGGGCGATTCGGTGGCGGTGGACATCGAACAATCCGGAAAAAAGACCACGATTGAGGGAACGCATCTTCTGGTGGCGACAGGCCGGCGCCCCAACACGGAGAACATTGGCCTCGAGTTGGCAGGAGTTCAACTCACCAGCCGAGGTTTTATCAAGGTTAACGAAAGGCTGGAGACAACCGCGGCGGGTGTCTGGGCCATTGGCGAAGTCGCGGGAAGTCCGCAGTTCACCCATGTGAGCGTGGATGATTTCCGTGTCGTGCGTGACAATCTTGCCGGCGGCAACCACGTAACCACTGACCGGCTAATTCCTTACGTGCTTTTCACCGACCCGGAAATCGCCCACATCGGCCTGACGGAGCGAGAAGCCAAAGCGCGAGGCACGCGCTACCGTTTGTTCAAGATCCCGATGGACATTGTGCTGCGAAGCCGCACCATGTCCGAAACCCGTGGATTTCTTAAAGCCCTGGTCGAAGCGGATGGCGATCGCATCCTGGGTTTCACCGCGTTCGCTGTGGACGGCGGAGAGGTCATGGGGGCGGTGCAGACGGCCATGATCGCCGGATTGCCTTATACCGCACTCCGCGAAGCGATCTGGTCTCACCCGACGCTCGTCGAAGGGCTGGGTTATTTGTTCTCGTCTGCGCCGGTGCGCTCAGAAGAAGCTGGCGCAGCTCGTACGCAGCAAGAAGTGGCGAAGTAAAAGGAGCCGAATCATGTCATTCCATCTAAAAGAAGTATTGAACGACGCGCAAAACAAGGGGCTGGCTGTTGGCCACTTCAACATCTCCGATTGGATTCTATTAAAGGCTGTATTTGCGTCTGCGCAGGAACTGAAGGTGCCCGTCATCGTGGGCGCATCCGAAGGCGAGCGGGCATTCCTGGGTGTCGCTCAAATTGCTGCTGTGGTTAAGAGCCTGCGCGACGAAACCGGCTTCCCCATTTTTCTGAATGCCGACCATACACATTCTCTGGACAGCGCCGTCGCTGCGGCAAAAGCCGGGTTCGATTCCATCGTATTCGACCTATCCGCTTTGCCTTTCGAAGAGAATGTCCGGCAAACCAGGCAAGCGATTGAAAAACTCAAGTCGATCCATCCGGACATCCTGATCGAAGGGGAGATTGGAGACATCGGCAGCGGATCTGAGATTCACGATTCGGCGCCTGACCGCTCAAAAAACCTCACCACCCCCGAGCAGGCAAAGGAGTACGTGGGAAGCACGGGAGTCGATATTCTCGCTCCGGCCGTAGGAAATATGCACGGCATGCTGCAAACCATGGTGGAAGGTGACGTGCGGAAGCGGCTCGACCTCAAGAGGATCCGAGAAATCAAGCAGGCGACGGGGAGCTTACTGACACTGCACGGCGGCTCAGGGACAGACGACCACGACCTCGAGGGAGCGATCGCGGCCGGAATCAATATCATCCACATCAACACCGAGCTGCGGGTTGCATGGCGGCGGGGCATGGAAGAGGCCTTCAGCAAAAATCCTCGCGAGGTTGTTCCCTACAAGCTGCTGCCCGTCGCGGAGGATGCCGTCAAGCGGGTAGTGAAAGCCCGACTGAGCCTGTTCAATCAAGCCCAAAGCCAGGCGGTGGCTTTCGCGCCGGCAGAAGCGTGACCAGGCAGCATCGAACCGGCGCATGACAAAGAGCGCATCGAATCCCGACAGTGTTTGATCTTCGGCACACCTATGTCAGGACTCTCTCGCTCTCACCAACAAAGCACGCCAGCAAAAGCAACTGAAGTCGCTTAAAAGCGCAAAAACTGCTTCGGCATTCCGGTTGCCACAGGAGATACTATGAATCACGTCTTAACACAGCAAGCCTTCGCGTCCACGGAACCTGTAACTTCCATCCACAGAATTGATGCCGATGGAGTCCGCGTTTTCTACCGGTCGGCCGGCGACCCGGAGGCGCCTGTGGTGCTCCTGCTCCACGGGTTCCCAACCTCATCTTTCATGTTCCGCGAGCTGATTCCCCGCCTCGCCGACCAGTATCGTGTGATTGCCCCTGACCTTCCCGGGTTTGGCTTTACGGAGGTTCCGGAAAGCCGGAAATATGAATATTCGTTTGCCTCCCTGGCGGGTACGATCGACGCGTTCACCGAAGCGCTCGGCCTCAAGCAGTACGCTCTGTATGTGTTCGACTACGGAGCTCCGACGGGGCTCCGCCTGGCGCTGCGTCACCCCGAACGGGTAACAGCCATCATTTCGCAGAATGGCAATGCCTACGAAGAAGGACTCGGCGATGCGTGGGGACCGATCCGGAAATATTGGGCGGACCCCAGCGAAGAGAACAGGGATGTTGTCCGGCAAGGTGTGTTGACGCTCGAGGGAACACGCTGGCAATACGAACATGGCGTAGCGGATCCGGAGAGCGTTCCTCCGGAAACATACACACTCGATGTGGCTTTGCTGGAAAGGCCTGGGAACAAGGAGATTCAGCTTGACTTGTTCCTGGACTACGCCAACAACGTGAAGCTTTATCCCAAATTTCAGGAATATTTCCGGAAATCCAAACCGCCATTGCTGGCGATCTGGGGCAAGAATGATCCGTTCTTTATTCCTCCAGGAGCCGAAGCGTTCCGCAAAGACATACCGGCGGCGCAGGTTCAATTCCTGGATACGGGTCATTTTGCGATTGAGACCCATGTCGTCGAGATCGCGGCAGCCATGAAGCAGTTTTTTGAATCCGCTGGAGTTTCTCCGCGGGAAAAGGCGGCGGCACGATGAAGACTTCTCCCGGTACGGTCATATTGGTGCACGGGGCATGGGCCGATGGATCTTGCTGGAGCAACGTCATCGGCCCCCTGAAAGGAAAGGGTTTCGCGGTAACGGCGGCGCCCATTCCTCTGACAAGCCTCAGCGAAGACGCAGCGGCCCTCGACCGCGTGATCGAACGAACGGTGGGGCCGGTCATGCTGGTAGCGCATGCGTATGGAGGGGCTGTGATCGGGACTGCCAAGAACGACAGGGTGCAGTCGTTGATATATGTAGCAGCCTTAGCACCCGATGAAGGGGAAACGGTCGCGGATGTGTTTTATCGCGATACGCCGCATGCAAAAGCTCCCAAAGTGGCGGCGGATGCTCATGGCCTGATCTGGATGCCGGAAGGCGGATTTGGAGACGCTGTGGCTCACAACGCCTCGGCGGATCAACTGGCCATTCTCGCTGCCGTGCAACGGCCAATCGCGGCAGCATGTCTTCAGGAGAAGGCTCCTGTGCCGGCGTGGCGGCGCAGTCCCTCGTGGTTTCTCCTGGCCGAGGAAGATCGCATGATCAATCCGGAGACGCAACGCTTCATGGCTGTCCGCATGGGCGCGACGATCCGCTCGCACCGCGTCGATCACTCACCGATGTGGACGGAGCCGGGGCTGGTGGCCGACGTCATTGTGGAGGCCGCGCAATCGATGGTCGTTAGCGTATGAAGACTACATCGGTTGCAATTGTTACCGGAGCGAGCCAGGGCATCGGCCGGGCGACCGCGGAGCGCTTGGCGCGGGATTTCTCGGCGGTCGTCCTGGCCGCCAGAAATCAGGATGAGCTGGAAAATACGGCTGCCGCGGTGAGAACTGCCGGAGCGGAGCCACTGCCCTGCGCGCTCGATCTGCGCCAACCAGAGGCGGCCGAGGCGCTGGTTAAGGCAACGCTGGACCGTTTCGGTCGAATCGATGCTCTGCTCAACATTGCGGGCGCCGTCCCGCAGATTGATTTGTTTGAAATGACCGATGCGCAGTGGGACGATGGTCTGGCTCTCAAGCTTCACGGCGCGCGCCGCCTGACGGTGCGGGCCTGGGATGCTCTTAAGGCGTCGAAGGGCTCCGTGGTGATGATCTCCGGAAGTGCGGCTCTTGATCCTAAGCCCGGGTTTGCCGCCGTCGCGGCGATCAATGCCGCCATCATTGCGCTGGCCAAGGCATTCGCCGAGCAAGGGATCAAGGATGGGGTGCAGGTCAACAGCGTGGTCCCTGGCGCGGTCATGACCGGACGTCGCAAGTCCTTTATGGCGAAATGGGCTCCCGCGCACAACCTTACGGTGGAAGAGGCGATGAAGAAGTTTCCGGAGGAGGCCGGGATCAGCCGCTATGGAGAGCCGGAAGAGATTGCGGGGCTGATGGCCTTTCTGGTGTCCCCCGAAGCGAAGTGGATGACTGGATCCTTGTTGCGCATGGACGGTGGCGAAGTCAAGAGCATTTAACGGAGGTGGTTGCTGGTCGTAAAGCTGTGCTCGGGATAGATAACAGCAGGTCCCTCCACTACGCTGCGCTTCGGTCGGGATGACAATTCTGTCTGGGGTGGAAATCTTGCCCCCAGCGGCTGAAGCCGCTCTTCCATTTGATTTGACGGCGGGGCTGAAGCCCCGCCCCTTCAACTTCAGCCATTGTCATCCCG
>JBARKD010001024.1:0-6024 GCA_049800615.1 Acidobacteriaceae bacterium
TTGTTTTTCTTGCTCATCGCTACGAGGAAGAGCTGCATATGACGATCATCGTCGAGGCAGATGCCGCAAAAGCCGACCGTATAGAGAGTCTCTTGCGCAGATTGCAAGCAACGTTGCGCGTAGATAAATTGGCCTAGGGGGATCGTCGCAAATTCTTTGACTCATCTTTCGTTAGCGCGAATTGCCAGCCCTGCTTTCATCTCTGTTCCCCCACTCATGGTGGGCTGCCGGTCGCGTGTGGAAGGGACAGCTGCCCGTCTCCGGTTCATTGTCGTCGGGCAATGCGTACTGCTTCCATTCCCGGTTGCCGGGATTCCCGTAAAACCCAATGTCGGGATGTACCGTCATTTCGTCATAAGCCAACATCCGTCCGTGAATGCGGCGCCTGACGGTTGCTGCGATCGGCTGCGCCGTTGCCGGGTCGATGAAAAGAAGCCGGGGCTGAAACACAAGCACCATGCCTGGACCGAGATTTCTGCTGCGACGTCTCTGATAAGTGGGCGAAGCTCCAACTACGAACATCTCACAACCCTCAAACGCGAATTCCCAAAGAGGATGATCGGGCGCCCTGTCCGTGGCCGGGTTGCGGTCGTGCTCATGAAGAAACTGCAGCACGTCCCAAAAACGCTGGACAAAGGCGACGTGATTCGTAATCCCGGGATCAGGCTTGAAGAACGCGGTTAGACTCGAGCGCTCGTGGGGAGGAGAGCCGATCAGGCTGACAAACTTCCGCACGTTTCTCACGAATTCAGGGAGGCAGCTCCAATCGCTAAACGAATACAGCATTTCACCGCGAGCCTCGGCGGTTTGACCGAAAAAACATGGATACTGTGGAGCGCGAAGCCGGGCACGATATTGTTCGTACGAGTCGGTCTTCCATTGATCTTCGACGACAACTCCCAGCCTGCCTTGATCGAGAACCCGGGACTGCCAACTCTGCTGGATAGCTGTCATGCGGTCCTCGTGGCCGGCGCTTTTCTTCCTCGTCGGGCCAGGCGGACCATACGGCGAAAGCCCGCGAGTTGTTGTTCGCCCCATGAGCCGTCGACCAACGCCCGTTCCGCTCCCGCATCGCCGGTCTCGATCGTATGGTCACGGAATCTGGCGGTGCCAAAAGCAATGTCCCAAAGGGATAAGGTGGTTCCGTAATTCGCGCTGCGCCGCCCAGCCGCCTTCAATGCATGATGGGTTCGATGAAATTGCGGGGAGATGAAGATGTACCGCAGCCATCCATAGCCCACCCGTGTGTTTGCATGGGATATGCTGCCGAGAAACCGGAAACAGAGAATCAGAAATGGGAACTGCATCGAGGGCACCCCGATGATCAGCCCGACCGTGATCAGCCACAGGTACGTAATGGCATCTTCCAGAACATGTGACCGGTCATCGGACCAGAAGGTCAGTTGCTCCTCGGCATGATGCAGGGAGTGGATCCCGTACCACCAGCCGATCCGGTGTGATATGCGGTGGCGCCAATAGTCGGAAAGATCGAGAAGGGCGAAGTTGAGTATGAAAACGATAGCGGACCAGGAAGCCAGTGCAGGGATCAATCCCGGAATGGATGGCCTTGCCATGCCGTGAGCTGACAAAAATCCGTCCAGGCTTTGACGCAGCCAATTGAACTCGAAGTAGGCGATGAGCGGAAACAGGACGATGCGAACAAAGAACGCATAGGTCACATCGGCGGCGATGGGATTGCGCTTTGGCCAGCTTGTCAGGGGCCAGAATCGTTCGAGGGGCGTACAGATGAGGAAGCTGATGGCCAACTCGGCGACCCCGCACACCGCAAAAAACACCCACAAGGATGCAGCATGACTGTATTGGAACAGGCCGTTTCCTGTAAGGAACGATTGAATCGGGCCGAGCACGGAATCCACTGTCGCCACGCTCGAAAAACTGGTGTGCGGCACCCACATCTCAAGTCCTCCGCATATTCAGGCGTTCGGTCACAGCTTTGCTGCAACCGGAGCGATCCTTCAGATTTGCGTGACTTGGTTACTCCAGAATTGCGAACTGCTGCGATCTGACTTGCCCTCGAGGCCCGGCGCAGCAAGATGTCTATGGCCACGGACATGCGGCTGCCGTGACTTCCCTCTAGCCCACCACGTTAACAGGTTCGAGGGCAGGCATCCAAGCGCCTGCAGGGAAGGCCGCGATTGGTGCAGGGAACAACCCATCTCAATGTATGCACATCGCCCCCTCATCATCGCCGCAGAATTTTGATAAGCGAGTGTTATTTCGCCATCCACTGCTCGTCAGCGGAGGGGCCGTAAAGCCCGGGAACAGGAATGTCGTTGAGCCTGAGATAGACGCCCAATTGCGCCGTGTGATGGATCAGGTGATCAAAACACATCGTGCGAAATGTCATGGATCGCGGGTTCTGCGAGATCACTCGTTCCCCAAAGCTGAACTTCCAGAGCGCGGCCAGATGTTCGTCGCCGGCTTTCGCGATGGCGGCGCGGCATTTGGCGGAAGATTCCGCGAGCTGTCGCAGGCAGCCTTCCCGCGTGGTGAACGTAAAGTTCGGCTGGGGGCGTGTGCTGCTCGCGAAATCCATACCGTCCTCTTCCAGGATGTAGTAGCCGAAGTTCAGCAACGAAGCGCAGTGCATGGCGAGCACGCCCATCTTCATCGATTTCGGGTGGGGCGCCCAATCCGGCTTGTCCTCGGGCACACGCTCGAGCGTACGGCGGGTATTCGCTATTTCGACGTCGTAGTCCTGCAGGAGAATTTCAGCGATGGTCATGCAATCGGGGTCCTTTCCGTCCGTTATTCAGTTCCAGTAAAAATTTCCGTAGCGCATCGCAGGCCAAAGGCCAGCGTGGGCCATTCTAAGGGCACGCAATTGAATTTGCGAGGCAGGTTGGTTGAGAGGGGAATTGCTCAGGGGAATTGCTAACGCCGGCGATGGCCTTGGGCTGGGAGAACCGCGGATCTCTCCACTTCGGTCGAGATGACAATTCATTTTCGCGGTGAGCTTCCCAGTTTCCAGTTAAGAAAACGTAACCGCTGGGTTGCCGTGAAGGGACGGGGTCCGTTCTACACCCTAAAACGGCTATTCCTCGCGCAGGATCTGCAGGGGTTTTTGGCCAAGGATGCGAAAGCTGGCGACCCACCCGGTTGCCGTCGCCAGCACCGCCGTCCCCACCAGGGCAATCGCTGTTGCCAGCCACTCGATATGAAACGCGACATCCATCTGGCGCATAAGCACGCGTGACAGCAGGTTGGCAAAGATCACTCCTACCACGCCGGCAAGCAGGCCCAGCACTGTGAACTCTACGCTGAAAACGGCGGCAATGTGACTTCGCCTCGCGCCCAGGGTCTTAAGCACCACCACCTCGCGGATTCTTCGGAACTGGGTACTGGCAATGCTCGAGGCGAGGATCACAGCGCCGGCAAGGATGGAAAATGCGGCCAGAAAGCGAACCACGATGGTGATCTGCTGCACCACGCTCTGCACCGTCTCAATGACATCGGCAATGTTGATCACCGTCACCGTGGGGTAGACATTGAAAAGCACCCTCTGCACGGCGCCCACCTGTTTTGGGTCCACATGGGCCGCGCCATACCAGACGACCGGCAGCCCCGCTAGCGCGCGCGGCGTAAGGATGAACTCGCTGCGCCCAAACACGTGCTGACCATTGTGGCGAACAATGGCAACAATGGTGGTTTGAATTGTCCTGCCGTTCGAGGAAAACACAATCCGAGAACCCAGATGCAGGTTGAGGCGCTGCGCAATGTGCTCCGTAACCGCCATGGATTGCCCATCGTCCCGGTCCCACCAGGATCCATGGACCATCCTCGAACCGTCCGGCAGAGCCGTCGTCCAAGTCATGGCCACCGTCTGCAAAAGGCGGCTAGGGTAGTTCTTGAGCTTGAGCCCCGCTTCCGCCGTGCCGTCTATCGAAACAATCCTGCCGGAAACGACAGGCAGCGTTTCCAGGTCTCCAAGGACAGCCGGCTGCTGCGACATCAGGTGCTTCACGCCCTCCAGTTCCCTGTTGCTGATGTCGACCAGGAAGATGTTGGGGAGATTCGGGCCCGAGGTCATTCTCATCTCGTCGATCACACCATGCTGCATGAGAAACACCGTGAGAATCAGCATCACGCCCAGGCCGAGCGATGCCAGGACCGCGGCGGATTGATTGCCCGGCCGGTATAAGTTGGCCAGGCCGTGGCGTACCGCGGACTGCAGGTGCAGGCGGGTACGGGAAAGAAACGCTCGCACCACACGCAAAGTCAATGCTGAGACGCCGAGGATAACGACCAGCAGCGCACATAAAGCCCCGGCAAACGTGCGCCCAACCACCACCGAATCGGAGAGGGCCGCGGCAATGGCGCCCAGACCCAGCAAGATGATCACCGCGGTGATCCATTGCGCTTTGCTCTCACGTAGACGAACCCACCAGCTCCGGCGCACCTCGGGCTCTTCCACCGCCCTGCGCAGCACCAGGTTGGGACGGACCTTGCGGATCTGTAACAGCGGCGGCAGGCAGAACAGAACGGTGGTCAGGATGCCGGTGCCCAGTCCAGCCAGCGCGGAACCCCAGGGCAGGCGAAGGTCGAGATGCAGAGGCAGAAATTTCCCCAGCAACGAGGGGAAGACCCACTCCACGCCAAGCCCAAATGTCACCCCAATCAATCCGCCTGCCAGACCGAGCAAGACCGTTTGCAAAAGGTAGATGCGCAGAATGTCGGAAGACCGCGCTCCAATCGACTTCATGATGGCCAGCACATCGATGCGCTGCTGCAGGTGAGCGCGCATGGCCATGGCAACGCCGATCGCACCCAGCACCATGGCCACCAGGCAAATCAGGCTGAGGAGTCCGGTCGAGCGCTTGAGGCCATCGGTCAGCGCAGGGTTGCTTTCGCGGAAATCGGTGACCTGCGCATCCGGCAGAACCTGTTCCAGACGAGCTCGCGCCGCGGCAACGTTTCCGTTGGGGTTCGCCAGCTTGAATAGGAAGCGCTCGCCGGAGCGGCTGCCCTGCTGCAGGAGGCCGCTCTTCTCGAGAGCGCTCTGCGTCATCATGAAGCGCGGCCCCAATCCCATGCCCGAGCTCATGCGGTCAGGCTCGTGCGCCAGGATGGCCGCAATGCGGAAGACGGAGTTGCCTATCTTAAGGTTTGCTCCGACCTGGGTATGGAGGCGAATCAGCAGGTCTTCTGCTACCACAATGGTTTCATCGGTAAGCACCCGGCGCAGATCTCCGGCCGGTTCGAGCTCGACCGCACCGTAAAACGGATAACGTTGCGGATCGACGGATTTCAGCGATACCAGCAGCGGCACCGGATCGCCCGGTGAAGAGGCCATGGAAACCATCTCGGTGACTTGTGTTCGCTGGATGCCGCGGGAGGCCATCGCATTCAGCTGTTGCTCTTCGTCCGCGGTGGGCTGGCGAAACATGCGCGCGGAAAGGTCGGCCGCCATGATGGTACGCGCCTCGCCGAGCAAGGTCTTCTGGAAGGAGTCGCTGAAACCGCGCACGCCGGTAAGCGCCGCCACCCCAATGGCGACGGAGATCATCACGAAGAAAAACTTGGCTCGCGAAGCATGCACTTCGCGCCATGCGATCTTTGCGGCGGAAGCCCAGCTGAGCGATGGTTTCTGATGGTCCATCTCAGCCCTCCCTCTGCATGGCGTCTTCCACAATCCTGCCGTCGCGCAGAACGACGCGGCGATCGGCATGAGCGGAAACCTGCGCATCGTGAGTCACCAGGACCAGGGTTGCGCCGCTGCGGCGATTCCTTTCGAGCAGCAGCTCGAGCACGTGGGCTCCGTTTTCGGAATCGAGATTGCCCGTAGGTTCGTCGGCAAAGATTATCGGCGGCTGCATCACGAAGGCACGGGCCAGCGCCACCCGCTGCTGCTCACCGCCGGAAAGCTGAACCGGATAATGGTGAACGCGATCGGCAAGGCCCACGCTGCGCAGCAGGCCGGTTGCGGCCGCGCGACCGTTTCCATTACCGTTCAGCTCATACGGAAGCAGAACGTTTTCCAATGCAGTGAGCGTAGGTATGAGC
>JBARKD010001025.1:0-3537 GCA_049800615.1 Acidobacteriaceae bacterium
GGTTGTCCGCCCTGGAAGCGGTCCGCGCGCCCAGGTGCTTGCGTTGGCCGAACTCGTGAATCTGTGCGAAGGCAAGAAGATTATTTAAATCCCGTCAACGTGCCGGTTGTTTGGTCGGTGAAGTCGAGGCAGCAATGTCCGTAAGCTTTCGCTTGTCATGGCGGTCGTATATGCGGGTGCGGTCGTGCTCAGTCGTATAGCAAATGGTCCATTATGTTTGGGAGATGGCCTTCCGTTTACAGATGGATTTGGGAGTCACCCGAAATATTCCTCAGCGGCCACCTTCACTGTGGGCTCATCTGAAGCGGTAGCCACGACCATGGAATCGATCAAGCGCATCCATCACCGTTCTAACCCGGAGGACAAGGTCGCGCTCTTCCGGTCGCTCTTCCGCGGTCGCGATGATGTTTATCCACGGCGCTTTGAGAGCCGCAAGACCGGGAAATCCGGGTATGCTCCCGCATGCTCAAATGAGTGGGTTAAGGGCGTATGTGAAAAGCCGAGAATCAAGTGCGCGGAGTGCCCGCATCGCCGGTTCCTGCCGGTTACGGATGAGGTGATTCGTTATCATCTGTCCGGGCAAGATGGCAACGGCTGGGATTTCACCATCGGCGTTTACCCGATGCTGCTGGATGAGACGTGCTTCTTTGTTGTCGCGGATTTCGACAAAGCGACATGGCAAGAGGATGCGGCGGCGTTTATCGAAACCTGTCGTGCGATGAATCTCCCGGCCGCACTGGAGAGGTCTCGCTCCGGCAATGGTGGCCATGTCTGGTTTTTCTTCAGGGAGGCGATTCCAGCTGCGCTTGCTCGCAAACTCGCCTCGCATGTTCTGACGGAAACGATGGAGCGTCGTCCGGATATCGGTTTGGATTCCTATGACAGGTTTTTTCCCAATCAAGACACTCTTCCGCAAGGTGGGTTTGGCAGTCTGATCGCACTGCCGCTGCAACGGAAACCCAGGCAGCTGGGCAACAGCTTATTTCTCGACGACAAGCTATTTCCCTATGAAGATCAATGGGCTTTTCTGTCGGATGTTCGGAGAATCGGCCGCACCGAAGTCGAAGAGTGCGTGAGCAGGGCGGAAGCTAAAGGGCAGGTCATGGGAGTGCGTCTTCACCCGAGCGAGGAAGAAGGCGATGCCCTTCCCTGGTTCTCTCCTGAGTCGCGCCAAAGGGGAAGATCGATAGCTGGTCCTTTGCCGAAGCAATTGGAGTTGGTTTTGGGTAGCGAAATATTCATTGCCAAAGATCTTTTGCCTCCCGCTCTGCGCAACCGTCTGATTCGGTTGGCAGCTTTTCAAAACCCTGAATTTTATAGAGCGCAAGCGATGCGTCGACCGACCTACGACACTCCCCGGATCGTTGGCTGTGCACGGGATTATCCGCACTCTCTCGGCTTGCCTCGTGGCTGCCTGGAGGATCTCCGTCAGCTGCTTTCAGACCTAAAGATCTCATGGGTTCTACGTGATGATCGTTTCTCGGGGAACCCGCTGAATGTTGCTTTCCAGGGGGAATTGCGCCAGGAGCAAAGAGTCGCTGCAGAAACCCTGCTTGCACAAGAGACGGGCGTACTCTCCGCGACTACGGCCTTCGGCAAGACCGTGGTCGGGGCATGGTTGATCGCAAAGCGCGCCGTAAACACGCTGATACTCGTGCATCGGCGGCAACTGCAAGAACAATGGATTGAGCGGCTGTCGAACTTTTTGGGGGTGCCGTCAGATACGATCGGCCGCGTTGGAGGTGGGCGCAGAATGCCGACCGGGATCCTCGACGTTGCAACCATTCAAAGCCTGGTCCACAAGGGAGTAGTTGACGACATCGTTAGCAATTATGGGCACCTGGTCATCGACGAATGCCATCACCTTTCAGCCTACAGTTTCGAACAGGTTGCGCGTCACGCGAAATCGCGGTTCGTGACCGGTTTGTCTGCAACCGTGACCCGTAAAGACGGGCACCATCCCATCATCTTTATGCAATGCGGCCCACTGCGCTATCGGGTCAACGGAAGGGAGCAGGCGGCCGCGCGGCCGTTCGAGCACACGGTCCTCGTCCGGCCGACAGGGTTTCGCGCGCTGCGCGTGCCGAATCCTGACCTGCGCACCCAGTTTCGCGAACTCACCGACGAACTAGTTTGCGACGACGGCCGCACACGGCTTATATGCCGGGAGGTCGTGCAGGCCGTGCGAGAACGTCGTTCCCCGATCGTGCTGACGGAGCGGAACGACCATCTCGATAAGCTGGTGCAGCAGTTGACGCCTGAAATTAAGAATGTGATTGTGCTTCGCGGCGGTATGGGTAAAAAAGAAATTGCCAAGACGCGCGAGATGCTCAAAGCCATTCCTGACGATGAGGAGCGTCTGCTGCTGGCAACAGGACCCTACGCCGGCGAGGGGTTTGACGATGCCCGATTGGACACCCTTTTTCTTACGCTACCCGTCTCCTGGCGCGGGACGATTGCGCAGTATGTAGGCCGCCTTCACCGGTTTCACGACGGAAAGCGCGAAGTCCAGGTGTACGACTACGCAGATTTTGATGTGCCAATGCTTTCGCGAATGTTCGATCGCCGCTGTAAGGGTTATGAGGCAGCGGGCTACAAGCTTCATTTACCCGCCAGTGCGCTACCTGGCTGGCCGCCGAATATATCGCTTCCCGTTGATCCCCAATGGAAGGCTCAATACTCGTCTACGGTACGGCGGCTGGTCCTTGATGGAGTTGACCCTCCGTTAGCGAATCTCTTTGTTGCTGCAAGCCAGAAGGGTACCGATCGCGCCAGAAGTGCAAGCGAGCTTTTTCTTTTTCGCCGGCTCGAGACTCTAGCTGAAACAAGCGGGCGGTTTCAACTCAATGTCGAGCTCCCCATTCCGTTCGACGGTTTGGGGAGGATGGAGGTGGACCTGCTATGCGCGGATGCGCGTGTAGCCGTTGAGTTGGACGGCGAACAACACTTTGCCGGGGTAGAGGCGTACCGGCGCGACCGACGAAAGGATCTACTGCTACAAGAAAATGGCTATCTTGTGCTTCGGTTTCTTGCAGAAGATGTTGGAAGACGGTTGGATGAGGTGCTGAACGCTATTCTCCGGGCATTGGTTCATCGCGGCCGTCGTCCGCCCCTTACCGCGTCCCCGTACCTTTTCAAGGTCCTTTGAACCGGCTCATTACTTTGTATCGCAGCCGCAAGCAAAGAGAGATCTTGGAACGCTGGCCTTCAACACGGAACTCCTATCGGTCCCTTTTGGGGTTTTCACTAACGTCCTGAGTTCGGTCCTTATGCCTGTATCGAACGCACAGGTGACGCAGACTGGGGCGATCGCCTGTTGAAATTGAATGCGGCCTATCGGCAGGGCCGTTCGTTGCGATCAGTTCAGTTGTAAGTTCCCTCAATGCCAGTATTGGGACTAACTCATTGCTGTCAATGGACTCAAGCTGAAACTCAGCTTTCCATCAATCGTTCCCTCGCAGTTCAAAAAGACTAAGTCGCCGTTCCGGGGTTTTCCGCTAACGCCTCATGATCCTTCTTGTGGGATTTTGGCTGCAG
>JBARKD010001026.1:0-3998 GCA_049800615.1 Acidobacteriaceae bacterium
ACCGGCCGCATTGTGGCCGCTGCCGTCGTGGCCATTGCGCTCGCTTGCCTGGTCCTGCTGGGCGCAGCCATACGTAACTTCTTTCGTGACGATCCCCGCTTCCGCATCGCCTCCTCTTCCTCCATCCAGATCATGGGCAATAGCCAGGTGACGCGCTCCGAGCTCCTCTCCGTCTTCGGATCCGACATCGGACGCAACATCTTCTTTGTTCCCCTCAGCCAGCGCCGCGCCGCCCTGGAGCAGCTCCCCTGGGTCGAACATGCAACGGTGATGCGGCTGCTGCCGGATCAGCTGCGTGTCTCCATCGTCGAGCGTACGCCGGTTGCCTTCTATCGCCAGGGAAGCACCGTCGGCCTGGTGGACGCCAATGGAGTCCTGCTTCGTATGCCCCCGACGGACAGGGGCGCACAGCACTACTCCTTTCCGGTGGTGACCGGAATCTCCGCCAGGGATCCGTTGCCCGCGCGTGCTGCCCGCATGCACCTCTACCAGCAGTTCGTCAGCGATCTCGACTCGGGTGGAACGAAAATTTCCTCCCAGCTCAGCGAAGTCGATATCTCCGATCCGGAAGACATCTGGGCCCTCCTGCCGGCTGAGGGATCCGATATTCAGGTGCATTTCGGAGATTCCGACTTTTTATCCCGATACCGTAGTTATCAGCAGCATTTGCCGGAGTGGCGGCAACAATATCCCCATTTGGCCTCGGTCGACATGCGCTATGAGAACCAGGCGGTGCTTGATATGACCAGGCAATCCAGTGAGTCGGCAAAGGATGGTGAAGCCGTCGGCGCAGGACACGACCATCATGCCGCTCCGGTAAAACGCCCCGCGGGCAAGCCCGCGGCAAAATCGCCCAAAGCGGCAAAAGAAAAGGGCTGAGGGCTAAAGGATGAGCCAAAAAAGCGAAGACTTGCTCACGGTGCTGGACGCCGGCAGCTCTAAAGTTCGCGTGTTGGTGGCCGAGTTACATGACGGCGCGCTACGCTATCGTGCCCACAGCGTGGTCAATTCCGAGGGAACGCGCCGCGGCCTGATCAGCGATCTGGGGCCGGCAAGCAGGGCCTTCAATCAGGCTGCAACAGAAGCTGAGCAAATGGCCGACGCGGTCATTGCCAACTGTGTGGTCGGGTTGGGCGGTCCGCACATTCGCGGCGTCAACAGCCAGGGCGGCATCAGCCTCGGCAATCGCTTGCGCGAGATCACCCGTGATGATGTGCGCGCCGCCGTTGACCGCGCTCGCTCTGTCTCTTTGCCCGACGACCGCGAAATCCTTCATCTCTTACCTCAACAATTCATCCTCGATGAGCAGCCGGGCATTCACGATCCTGTGGGTATGATCGGTAACCGCCTGGAAGTAAACCTGCACATCGCGACCTGTTCGGCGAGCGCCGCTCAAAGTGTCATTACCTGCGCCAACAAGGCCGGCCTGGAGGTTACCGATACCATTTTTGAGGCCATTGCCGCAGCGGAAGCCACCGTCTCCGCCGACGAGCGCGAGCTCGGCGCCTGCCTCATCGACATTGGCGCAGCTTCGACCGAACTAGTTGTCTTCTTCGAAGGCGCGGTCGCCCACACCTCCGTCATCCCCTTGGGAGGCGATCACTTCACCAATGATCTCGCTGTCGGCCTGCGCCTATCGTTTCAAGAGGCTGAATCTCTCAAGGTGGACTACGGGAACTGCGTCGTCACTTCCGTTTCTTCCGCCAGCGAACTGGAGTTGATCGCCGATTCTCAGGTGGTTCGCACCATCAAGCAGCGCTCTCTGAGCGAGATCCTCGAACCGCGTGCCCGTGAGCTCTTCCAGATGCTGCGCGAAAATCTGCGCCAGGGCGGAGTTCTCGAAGCGCTGGGCGCAGGCTGCGTGCTCACCGGCGGCGGCGCCGGCCTCGCCGGCCTGCTCGATGTAGCGGAAAGTTTTTTGCGCGTTCCGGCCCGCTTAGGCTATCCTGTCCCACTTTCCCGAATGCCCGAAGAACTCGTCCACCCGGAGTTTGCCACCGCCATTGGCATGCTGCTTTATACACATCGCACCAGCGTGCTGCGCGCCGCGGAGGATCAGACCCTACGCGCGAAGCTGCGCGCCATCTTCGCCGGAAGTTTATAGTCAACAAATTGCGAAACAACAGCGACCAATACGGTCAACAATGAGAATGGAGAGCAAAATCCGATGAGCCTTTCCGATGAAATCCGAATTCACTACAACGAAGACGTCGCTCGCGGAGCGAAGATCAAAGTCATAGGCGTGGGCGGCGGTGGCGGCAATGCCGTGAATCGCATGATCGCCGCAAAGCTGGAGGGAGTTGAGTTCATTGTCGCCAACACCGACGTGCAGGCCCTGCAACTCTCCAACGCTCCCGTCAAGCTGCAGCTAGGGGTCAAGTTGACCAGCGGGTTGGGAGCCGGCGCTAACCCTGACGTGGGCAGGCGCGCCGCTCTGGAAGATTCGGAAAAAATTATCGAAGCCCTGGAAGGCGCCGACATGGTGTTTGTCACTGCCGGCCTTGGCGGCGGCACGGGCACCGGCGCTGCTCCGGTCATTGCCTCATTGGCCAGCGAAATGGGAGCGCTCACGGTCGCTGTCGTTACCCGTCCCTTCGGCTTTGAAGGCAAGCGCCGTATGGCGCAGGCAGAGCGCGGCATGGAGGAACTTCTCGAAGGCGTTGACACCATGATTGTCATTCCCAATGAGAAGCTGCTTGCCGTCGCCAAGGACGCTGGCTTCTTCGAGTCTTTCCGTGTTGCCGATGAGGTCCTGCTGCAGGGCGTGCAGGGCATCTCCGACATCATCACCATCCCGGGTATCATCAACCGCGACTTCGCCGATGTGAAAACCACCATGTCGGGTATGGGCTATGCGGTCATGGGTACGGCAATTCGCAGTGGCGATAACCGCGCGGTTACCGCGGCACAGGCAGCCATGGCTTCGCCTCTTCTGGAAGCTGGCGCGATTGATGGCGCGCGCGGCATCCTCATCAACATCAGCGGCTCAAGCAATCTGAAGTTGACTGAGGTGAATACAGCCTCCACCTTGATTCAAAATGCCGCTCACGAGGATGCCAACATCATCTTTGGCGCAGTCCTCGATGAGGCCATGGGAGACAACGTCAAGATCACTGTGATCGCCACTGGATTCCGTCAGGATGTGCACGGCAGGCAAAAGCGCAGCGGTAGCGAAGCTCAAATCCCGCGCGTCTCTTTTAATCCTTCCACTCCTCGCTTTGCCAGTGAAGAGCTTGAAGAAGAACCGTACACTCCGGTTTTCGAGAGCAGGAGGCATACGCCTTCTTCCGTGATGAAAGAAGCTTCACCTGAGCCGGCTTCCTTTGAAGCTCACCCCCAACCGGTGCTGGTTGAAGATGAGCCTCACCAGCAGCAACCGGTTCCGGCTGCGACCGCGAAACCGGCAATCCACCACGCGAACTACAACGAGTCTTTCGACGGGGAATATGCCCGGATCGTTCCCGGCAAGTCTGCGCACGAACGCCCGGAAACCCACGGTAATCAACCTGACCCGCATCTGGAAAACCTTGATATCCCAGCGTTTCTCCGCCGGCCAGTCAGTTGATCGTCTTGCACTGGCGTTACGTTCGCGTACCCAATCGTGGTACGGACATTCGCCAACACTTCATTGGAATATGGAAATGCGGAAGCGGTTCTGTCAAAGTAGGGTTAATTGATTTAGTTTTCGGAAAACGGGCTTCGGTTGCTCATTGAATCTCAAGCCCGCTTCCGCTGATTACTTGAGTACCCGGAACTTCTGCTGGCAAGTATTATCTATATAGACAAGGCAAGAGAGGATATATCGCGGTGAACAGGCGACTTCTAGAACGTACTCTTCAATCTCTGCTGATGTGCAGTCTAGCCACCGCGGCGTTTGCAAAAACTCCTTCCGGGCCCACCCATCCTGCCCATCGCGCCCATGTGGCCCATGTACAGGACACCGCGCGTGCCCGCCATCATATGGCGCGCCTGCGGCATACCCATCCAGTGGCTGCCGA
>JBARKD010001027.1:0-8867 GCA_049800615.1 Acidobacteriaceae bacterium
ATGTTTTGTCTGGGGTGGATCTGCATGGGAAGAGAATTTTGGTCACCGGTGTTTCCGCGGGACTTGGGGTAGAGACGGCGCGTGCGCTCGCTGCGCACGGGGCTGAGGTGGTGGGTGCGGCGCGGGGTCTGGAAAAAGCTGAGGGCGCCACCGCTGAGGTGCGCAAGGCTGCAGCGGCGAATGGAGGAAGTTTTGAGCTGGTTGAACTCGACCTGTCAAACCTGAAGAATATCCGTGCTGGTGCTGGCAAACTCCTAGCCGAAGGAAAAGGTTTCGACGTGGTAATCGCCAATGCGGGAGTTATGGCGACACCCTTCGGCCGTACAGCCGACGGATTTGAGACGCAGTTCGGCACGAATCACCTGGGGCACTTTGTGCTGGTGAATCGCATCTCGTCCCTGTTGGGTAAAGGGGCGCGCCTGATCAACCTCTCTTCCTCAGGTCACCGCTTCTCCAACGTTGTCCTCGATGACCCTGGCTTCGAACGAACTCCCTACGAGCCGTTTGTTGCGTATGGCCGTTCGAAGACAGCCAATATTCTTTTTGCCCAGGCCTTTGACCGGCGCCATCGTGAGCGCGGAGTCCGGGCAGCGGCTGTCCATCCGGGAGTCATTCGGACCGAGCTCGCACGCCACATGGATCCGGTGCATATCGAGAAGATGATCCAGCAGCTCAATGAGCAGGCAGCGACGGAAGGCAAAAGCCAATTTGAGTTCAAGACGATTCCCCAGGGCTCGGCAACGTCCGTCTGGGCAGGCGTTGTTGCCACGGCGGATGAGATCGGCGGCCGATATTGCGAAAATTGCCACGTCAGCGAAATTGTCGCCGACAATGTTCCTCTGGGGCCGATGAATGAGGGCGTTCGTAGCTACGCGCTTGACTCAGCCAATGCTGACGCTCTTTGGAAGAAGAGCGAGGAGATGGTCGGGGAGTCGTTTCAATAACCGCATGGTGGGCCGGCCATCCGTTGCCGGTTCAGTACCTCGCGCAGTTCAATCGCCGGAATTGCTTCGCAGGCGCGGGAGATGGTAACCGTCGCTGAACGCGTCGTCTAATTTTTGTCAAAATAGGGGTGTGGCATCACCGGAGGTTTCGGTGTTTCGCCGCGAACCTTGTGCAGCGTCACATCGTCAAACAGAAGCGATGGCACCGCTAGAGTGACGGGGGCGGTGGACTCGTCTTCTCCGCCAAGCGCGAGGCCACCCATGAATGCCCCGAGACCGTTTGCCGCGGAGGGCCGGCGGCTTACGGTGAGAATATTCTGCTCTTTTGAAGCCGCGACGATTTCTTTAAATGCGGCGCCATTTAAACCTGTAAATTGCGTCCCCCGGATGAGTTCTTCGCGACCGTCCGGGAATACCTTCCAGGCAAGGACGGGCAGGCGCGCATTTCTCATCCGGCGCACCACAATGCCGTATTCCTTGTTTCGCGTTTTCAGTATTGCCAGGAACCTGGCGCGAAGGTCCGCTTGACTCAGTCCACTGTCGGTGACTACGAAGAGATTGCTCGGGGCCGTCTGCCCGGCATGCCGGCTGCCGCTGCTGTGGTCGAAGCCGCGAACCGGATCGCGGGTGGTCAACAGTGTTTTCAGTATGCCGTTCTCCACCAGCTTCATTTCCCGAGTGGGCACTCCGTCTTCATCCACCTTGCACCAGCCGGCCAGAGGAACACCCTTGTATTCCGCGAGAGTAGCGTTATCCGTCACGCTCAGGAAATCGGGGAGCACCTTGGCTCCCACCTTGTCGAGAAACGGGTTTTCCTGCGGACCTTCGCGCCCCATCAACGCGCTCATTTGGCTGTCATTGATGGGTGTGCGCGCCCCGAGCAGGTTGGGCACAAAGGCCCACGCGAACAGTTGCGCGGCCGCATCGCCCTCGGCAAGGACCGGACCATTGTAATTCTCGATTTCTGAGGCTGTGCGCAGGTCCTTCAACTCCTGGCCGAGCGCCCGCACACGAGAGCCAAGTTCATCGGCTGAGGGAAGAGCGCTGATCGACCGGGCGTAAACCCAGACAAGATCTTCGAGTGGCGTTCCGTCCGCAGCCTGGGTCGAGGCGCGGGCAGTGAAGGTCACCCGGGGTTCGCGGCGCGTGTAGGAAGTGCCTTCGCTGTTGAGGTAGCGAATATAGGAATTCGACGCGAAGAAACTGACCGTTGAAGTGTTTACATCGGGCATCTGGCGAAACAGCCCGGAGAGATTGCGGGCCATCGTTTCGAATTGTGCGCGATCGGCGTGAACAGGTTCGGCATCCATCGCGATCGTCACCGGTGTTTCCTGGGTAAAGTCCGGCGTATTATCGGTGTCGACTTTGTTCTGAAGGGCAGCCTTCTTTCTGGAAAAGTCTTCGACAGCCTTTTTGTAGGTAGCATCGGTTGCCAGCCATATCTGCCGCCGCAACTCCTGGTAGTTGTCATCGAGCGGAAGCTGGCTGTGTCCGTTGAACACCTGCATCACGCTGGACATATCGAAGCCGAAGGCGGCGAAGTTGGTGTTATCCAGTTTGTAGCTGCCGACCCTCACCTCAACGCTAAGATTCCGCGAGCGCCCCTGGTGGCTGGCGCTCAGTGCGCCGAAACTGGCGCTGACGCTGGTGTTGTCGGAATCGACGACACGATAGGAGATGAAGTATGGCTTCTCCAGATCCTGAAAATGAAGTTCGTTGATCGAGCGGGCCAACTCGTCATGCATGGCCTTCATGACCACGTCATCCTGCGCCTGCGCCCGGTCAGAGCCGGCGGGAAGGAAAACACTCAGCAACAGGAATGCCGCAAAGATTCGCATTGTATGTCTCCTGCCTTAGCGAGGGCCGCGGGTTTAAAAAGGAGCGGGAAGGATGGGGGCGCGTGACTGCGCCTTTTGTTTCTTCTGCACCTCAATTTGCGAAATCAGGATGGCGGGCGACACAGCGGAAACAGGAACGCCCCCCGATTCCGCGCCGCAAACGCCATTAAATACGGCAACGTGGTTGTCGGCGGCTTCGATCTTGCTGAAGGTGGTGAGCGGAGTGCCGATCAGGTCTACCCCGCGGACCAGTTCCTCCCGCCCGTCGGCGTAAATGCGATAGACCATCAGGGGCATGACATTAAAGGCGTTCGGTATGGTCCTGCCGGTAAAGGTAAAGCCGCCGGAAATATCCTCGAAGTAAAGTCCATAAGGCAGGCCTTTTTTCGCGATCTCCGCGATGAGCACCTTCTTGAGGTCGGGCTGAATCGCGGATGGCGCTACCTGGACAACCAGATTGGATTGCCGCGCCACTGGGCTCAATCCAGGCTGGGCGCGCCCATGCCCGTTCGACTCTGGGATCCCTTGTATCGGCGTGCGCGACATCAGGAAGGTCTTGAGGACGCCATCCTGGACGACATCGACCCGCTTGGCCTTGACTCCTTGATTGTCATAGAGGTAGTACCCGGCTAGAGCTGTTCCTGCCATGTAGCGCATGGTGGGATCGAAATACACGGAGAAATCTTTGGGCAGCACCTCTTGATTGAGCATCTTCCTGAATGTTTGCGCATCGTCGGAAAGTTTTTGCCGGTGTCCTTCGACGCGATGCCCAAAGATCTCATGGAAGAAAACTCCGCTGGCGCGGCCGGAGAGAATCGCGGGTCCGGTGTAGGGATCTGCCACAGGAGCGACGCGCAGGGCTTCGAGATCCTGGATCATCTTGTCCACTTTCTTCTCGACCGCATCATCGTCCGGCAAGTCTTTCTGACTGAATCCGAGAAAGGATTCGTAGCGAGGCAGTTCCATTCCGTCATCAGCTTTGGTGTAGCCGATCAGGAACAGGCGCCACGCCGGCTGTGAGGTCTGAATGCGCGTTCCCTCCGAGTCGACAAACCAGCGCGTCTCGGCGTCAACCGTCAAAATCGCCTGAGCGCCATAGATGTCTTTGTATTTGCCAAATGGCGCCGTGTACCGGCGAATCTTGTCTTCCCAGGCGTGCCGGTCAACCTGGACGTCGACCTGCGGCTCGCTGTACTGCTGGGCCGGCTCGTGGGAGAAATCATCGGACTTGTCTTCCGAAGCTACCGCGACCTCAACGTTGGCCTTTACTTTGGTGTACTGCTCGACCACCCGCTTATAGCGCTCGTCTGTCTGCTGCCAAAGGGCAGCGCGAATCGCATCCGGGTCGTCGTCCAGGGGGATGGCTGCACCAGAAAAGTTGGGGAAAGAGAAACCGCGCATGCCGCCGCGAATCTCACGCGAGCTGTCCAGAGTGTAATCGCCGACGCGCAAGTCAACGTCGAGCACGCGGGAATGATTTTCATTGCTGTAGCCGAGTTGGCCGAAGGCGCCTTGGATGAAATATGAGTGCGTATCAACGATCTCGTAACTCAGAAAATAAGGGGAAACCGGCTGGGTTTTGAGGTTCTGCATAGAGCGCTCGAGTTCCGCACCCATCGCCTTCAGAACCGGTGACGGGATCTGTCCGGACGCGACGCAGGCACTACACAAGGCAAGAAGCAAGAGATAGCAGGCTGAAACCAATCGGTAACTGCGCATGCCGAAGGCCCCCTCCGGTTACGGAAGCTGACAGATTTATCGCAATATTAGACGTAGCCAAGGGCTCACACGTATGCACGGATTTTGCGCGAAGGCAAAATTCCGGCGAGGGGAACGATGGGAGCGCGATTATCAATCAAACGGCCTGCGGCATTCCATCGAGACCTCGGCAAGATCCCTTGTGGGATGAGCACAAGCAAATCGAGAAAAGAATCCTTTTCCCTTTTGCAGTGTTCCTATCTGTAGGACGGAAAACAGGAGACTTGGCGTGAAGGGGCGGGGCTTTCCCCGCCGTCAATTTGAATAGAAGACCGGCGCCCGTCAACTGGACGTGATGTGGCAAATGGGCATGCGCGGCGATAACCTATAAAGGGCACGGTTGATCATGCTCCCGGCTTACCCGGAATGCTCCGGGACGTCAGGGAGCCTACCTGGGCAGGAGAAACATTGTTATCCATTGATGAAACCATTCAGCTGATTCGCATCGGCGAACAGCCAGAAAGCAGCAACGCATCCGTTCCTGCACCGGGCGGGATCTGTTCGAGAGAGCTAGCCGATGCGCCATGGGAATTTGACTCCCAGGCATCGGGCTACGGTCCTGGCGCATCGATGCATGACGTCGTCCCCGCATGGTCGCCACCGCAGGGCACACTTCCCCAGGAATACCGCCAGGCTTCCAAAGCCGAATTGGACCAGCGTATTCGCGCGGCTAAGGCTGCTTTAGGCTGGCGGCTTGTCATCCTCGGACACTTTTATCAGAGAGACGAGGTGGTGCAATACGCCGATTTCGTCGGCGATTCCTTTCAGCTTGCCAATGCCGCTCGCACACGGCCGGATGCCGAAGCCATCGTTTTCTGCGGGGTGCACTTCATGGCCGAGACGGCAGACATGCTTTCGCGCCCCGATCAGTCCGTCATCTTGCCTAATCTTGCGGCCGGTTGCTCCATGGCGGACATGGCGGACGTAGATTCCGTAACCGATTGCTGGGAGGAGCTCGAGGATCTCTTCGGAGCCGCTCCGGACGCAAGCGGACGTCAGCCTGTGGTCCCCGTCACCTACATGAATTCATCCGCCGCCTTAAAGGCGTTCTGCGGGCGTCATGGTGGGGTTGTATGCACTTCGTCCAATGCGAGCAAAGTTCTCGACTGGGCACTGCGGCGCGGCCAGCGGGCGCTCTTTTTCCCCGACCAACACCTTGGCCGCAACACCGGCAAAGCTATGAATATCCCTTTAGAGCAGATGCCTGTGTGGGATCCGAACCGGCACTTGGGCGGCAGCGATGCCCGGACCTTGCGCCAGGCCAAGGTCATCCTTTGGCACGGTTTCTGTTCTGTGCATAAGCGTTTTACCGTAGGCCAGATCGAAGCGGCCCGCGCGCGTTTTCCCGAGGTGCGCGTCATCGTGCATCCCGAATGCCCGATGCAGGTTGTGGATGCCGCGGATGCTTCCGGCTCCACCGACTTCATTACACGCGCGATTGCGGCAGCGCCTGCCGGCGGCACCTTCGCCATCGGCACTGAGATTAACCTGGTGCAGCGGCTGGCCAACCAGTATCCACAGCACAAGATTTTCTGTCTCGACTCCATCGTCTGCCCTTGCTCGACGATGTACCGCATTCACCCCAGCTATCTCGCATGGGTGCTGGAAGCGCTGGAGAGGGGAGAAATTGTGAACCGCATTAGTGTACCTGAGGAAGTGGCAATTCCCGCCCGCGTTGCGCTCGAGCGCATGTTGAGTCTGGGACCGAACTCCAGCGCAGGCACATCGGCGTGAGCCCCCGTATGAAGCACATCATCGTTGTGGGTAGCGGAGTTGCCGGCCTCATCGCCGCGCTCAGGCTCAGCCGCAAACACGCAGTAACCCTGGTGACAAAAGCGCGGCTGGAAGACAGCAATACCCGATTTGCCCAGGGCGGCATCGCAGCCGCGGTATTCTCTGACGATAGCGTGGCAGAGCACATCGCCGATACGCTGCGGGCCGGCGCTGGTCTGTGCGATGCGGCAGCGGTCGAAGTCCTTTGCTCCGAAGGGCCCGCGCGGATTCGCGATTTGGTCAGCCTGGGCGTGGCTTTCGATCGGAACGAAGGTCAGTTCGCTCGCGGGCTCGAAGCGGCGCACAGCCGCGCCCGCGTGCTCCATGCGGGAGGCGACTCCACCGGGCTGAGCATCGAGCTGGCCTTGGCCCGCGCAGTGCGTTCGGCTGGGATCTCGGTTCGGGAACACACCTTCGCTTGCGATCTTCGTCTTCGCAACCAGGAAGTCAGCGGTCTCGAAGTACTGGACAGCGATGGTGAGAGCCGGGAAATCGACGCGGATGCGGTCATTCTGGCCAGCGGCGGAGCGGGGCAACTCTATTTGCACACCACCAATCCCGCTGTCGCTACGGGTGATGGCGTAGCGATCGCTCTTCGCGCCGGCGCACAGCTCGCTGATTTGGAGTTCTACCAATTCCATCCAACCGCCCTCGCTGCGCCTGGCACTTTCCTGATCTCCGAAGCTGTCCGTGGCGCGGGCGCCGTATTGCTCGACGCACAGGGCCGCCGCTTCATGCAAAACGTCCACAGCGGCGGCGAACTCGCTCCACGGGATGTGGTCGCGCGCGCCATTGTCCAGCAAATGTCGGCACAAGGCGGCCAGCCGGTTTTGCTGGATGCGACCGCCCTCGGTGCATCGTATCTCGCTAGTCGTTTTCCCACCATCGATTCCGCCTGCCGTGCGCGTGGCCTGGATTGGTCAAAGACACCGATCCCCGTAACGCCGGCAGCCCATTATTGGATGGGCGGCGTGCGCACGGACACATGGGGCCGTACTTCGATTCCTGGGCTCTTTGCAGTCGGCGAAGCGGCTTGCACGGGTGTGCACGGAGCGAATCGCCTGGCCTCCAATTCCTTGCTTGAGAGCCTGGTGTTCGCCTGGCGCTGTGCAGAGTTTCTCCTCAAGGAGACAGAGCACGGCGAAGCGGATTTTTCTCCGCTGCCCGCCCCGGTTCGCGGGCACGCGCTTCTCCCTGCTGCCGCACGATCAAGCAGACGACGCGGCGTGCATGTGGAACGAATCGCTCTTCAGACCCTCATGTGGAACGCCGTAGGCATCGAGCGCTCCGCTCGCACTCTGGAGTCCGCCGCGGACCGACTCGATCAGTGGCGGCCCGCGGGTACTTCCGTCCACGATCTCGAGACCGCCAATCTTCTGGCCGTCTCGCGCGTCATGGTGACGGCAGCTTTGGAGCGGTGCGAATCACGCGGTGCGCACTTCCGCGAGGATTATCCCGAACCGTCTTATGAGTTCCAGCATTCCCTCGTCTACTCACTAGCGGCGGCGGTTGCATGCTGATCCGGCCCAGCCGTGATGCGATCGACCGGCTGGTGCGGGCTGCGCTGGAGGAAGACGCTCCCTGGGGAGACCTCACATCCCGCACGCTCATTCCAGTCTCCGCCCACGCCACCGCGCAGTTGGCCGCGCGTGAACCCGGCATTCTGAGCGGAGAGGATGTCTTCGCCGCGGCGATGTTGCTTACGGACAAAGGCATTGCCACGAAATTCCACTTCCACGATGGGCAAAGCTTTCCCTCCGGCGCGGTGCTGGCCACGGTCGATGGTCCGGCGCAGTCCCTGCTGCAAGCTGAGCGCGTCGCCTTGAATTTTCTCCAGCGCATGTCGGGAATTGCAACTTTGACCTATCGATACGTATCAGCCGTAGCAGGAACACACGCCAGGGTGGTGGACACGCGCAAAACTACGCCCGGGCTGCGCATCCTGGAGCGCTACGCCGTCCGCTGCGGCGGGGGACATAATCACCGCTTTTCTCTTTCCGACGCAGTCATGGTTAAAGACAATCATCTTGTTATCCTGGCGGCGGGCGGCGGCGATGTCAGCCACGCTTTACGCGCGATGCGCGCTTCTTTGCCCCACACCGTGCACATTGAAGTGGAAGTTGATCGTCCGGATCAGGTGGAGGCCGTCCTCGCCGCAGGCGTGGACAGCATCCTGCTCGACAATTTCACGACCGACCAATTGCGTGCCGCTGTTGTGCAGGTTGCCGGCCGCGCTTTGCTTGAGGCCAGCGGCGGCATCACGCTGGAGCGCATGCGCGAGATTGCGGAAACCGGCGTGGACATCATCTCTGCCGGTGCTTTGACGCACAGCGTTCGGGCGCTGGATCTGGGGCTAGACGTGTTGCCAGGGTAGTCGGGCTTCAATCAAGCCGAGGGCCCTGCAGTTTGCCCTTATGGGAGCCAAACCCAACCCAAGCCATAAGCCTCCCCTTTGTCATCCCGAGCGAAGCCGAGGGATCTGCAGTTTTGCCGTTATGGCAGCCAAACCCAACCCCAAGCTACAAGCCTCCCCTTTGTCATCCCGAGCGCACTC
>JBARKD010001028.1:0-10267 GCA_049800615.1 Acidobacteriaceae bacterium
TGCATACTCCACTCATGGCGGAAAGCTCCTCGGCTTGAGATTGGTTTTTCCTGGAAGAAACCCCAAACTCAACCTAGCAGCCTCTCCGCCTACTCTTTAAAAACTTAATTTGGACAAGACTGGCTGATAATAGCCCAGGACGTCAAGTCCTGGGTAAACCGAATCGGAAGCGATCCAGTCCCGTAAGGGACGGCTGATAATACCCAGGATGAAATCCTGTGGCGCTGCTGGCCCCTATTACGGGACCAAATCCGCGTAAGGTAGTTCTCACGAAGACTCTTTCAGCCCAGCCGTCAATTTGAATAGAAGACCGGCTTCAGCCACTGAGGGTACAATTTCCGCCCCTAGACAAAGTTGTCGTCCCGACCGGAGCGGGGTTAGAGGTCAGCGACTTGAACAGTCCCGTTAGTGACGGCCGAACTCAGGGTCCGGAAGTCTCCGCCATCCCTAACGGGACTGAAGAAATAGCAGTCCACCCAAAATCCATCAGAACAGAATCTTCAAAGCCAGTTGAACATTGAATGGTTCGCCCGGTCCGATGCCGGGGGAGTAGTTGCCCGCGCCGATCGTCGAGGGAATCTGCGCGAAGCTGCTCGTCCCGTATGCATCGTTCCCCAACTGCTCGGGTCCCGGATTGGCCAGGTTGAGGTGGTTGAATAGGTTGAACATCTCCACCCGGAACTGCGTGTTGATCCGCTCGGTAATTTTTGTGTTCTTGAACAGCGAAAGGTCCACGTCCTGGAAACCTGGTCCGTACAGGCTGTTGCGCGCATAGTTCCCGTAGGTTCCAGACGCCGGGTTGGCAAACGCCGCGGGATTTAGCCACTGAACAATGCCGGCTTGAATGTTATGCGTGATGCCGGTAAATGGATTCCCGATGATATTCGGCCGCTGTGTGTACTCATTTTCGCCAGTGGTGTCGGTTGCGGTTACAAGGTTGATGGGTTCACCCGTCTTGAGCGTGATCACCGTGTTCAGTTCCCATCCATTGGTGAGCAGTTTCGGTCCACGAAACCCGGGGACTGCATAGTTCGCATATCCCACAAATCCATTCCGCGTGTCGAAGTCCGCGTTGCCGTAGTCCCCCTTGAAATTGGTGCTGTCCTGCGGCAACTGTCCGCGGTACATCGTAACCTCATCCAGGTTGTGGCCCCACGTATAGCTGAACTGCGTGGTCAGACCGTGGTAGCTACGAATCTTGAAGATCGTCTGCAGCGAGTTATAGTTCGAAGTTCCAATGCTCTCGATCTGGTTGATGTCGCCATACTGCGGATACAGGTTCAGGTAGGGCCGCTCGGTCACATCCGCGAAGCTTTGTCCCTGGTAGAGAACGGAGGTCGTCGGCCCTCCCAGATAGGGCTGGTTGATGTTGAGCAGGCTCAGTAGACGCCGGCCCTGGCTTCCCACGTAGCCGACCTGAAACAGCGCGAAGGATCCGATGGATTGCTCGACTTGCAGGCTGTAGTTGAAGTTGTAGGGGGTCTTGAAATTGCGGTCCACCGAGAAGACACCGCAGGGACTTCCCGGATTGCACAGGCTCGTTGTCGTCGGGGTGACGACTGGAAAGATCGACTGCCCGGAAACCACCGTGCTTCCGTACGTCGCCAGCGTATACACCGGATTGGGACCACCCGGGTTACCTTCCAGTCCATTCGGCGCTGAATTCCCCGGCCGGTTGTCGAGGAATGGATTGGCGTTCGGGGTATCGAAGAACATCCCGAAGCCGCCGCGTAACACCGTCCCCTTGGCAAATTCGGGAGAGTAAGAGAAGCCGATGCGCGGGCTGACGTTCGCCCAATCGCTCGGGTACACCTGGCTGATCTGGCTACCCTGGAAGGCTAATCCTTGCGAAGCCGTCAGTTCCGGCCGGAAGACTGACAGGTTCTGGTAATCGCTCCGCATCGGTTGCAAATAGTCGTAGCGAATACCGTAGTCGAAACTGAAATTAGGCAGCAGTTGCCAGCTGTCCTGCGCGAACAGATCGAAGGTGTTCATAAATACCTGGCGCTCCGCATCACCCCGCGCAATGGTGCCTGAGGCGATGTCCCCGGCCATGAAATCTGCGAGCGCCAGCACGTTGCCCAGTGATCCGCTTTGGCAGGCGGACTGGAGGGATGCGCTGCTGGCGAAGTAACCCGTGCACAGCGGCGCGCCTGTTGCGTCCTCGTAATCGCCGGCCCAGGGTCCGGTAGCGCCGGTGAACTTGAAGGATCCGGTAGAGTGCCGCTGGTAAAACTCATCGATCTGTGCCTGGCGGAACTCGCCGCCAAAACGGAATTGATGCTTTCCCTTTATCCAGGACAGCGCTTCATCCAGATGCCCGGTGATATCGTTGCGCCCTTCAGGTGGCGTATTGCCGATCTCCTCAAAGCCGCTGATGGTGATGTTCGGCGCCTGGGTGTACGGCGAGTTGGTAACAAAACCCAGAGCGTCCACATTGAAGCCGGTCTTCTGATCGCTGAAGACCTGGTTGAAATAGTTCACGCCGATAGTGACCTGATTCGTCAGGTGAGACGAAAGGGTGAAGTTGTGCACCAGCGAGTAGTTGTAAACGTGGATGGGCGCAACCTCGAAGTAGTAGTCGATCACTGCGTTGCCCACCACCGGCGCAATCTGATTTCCCTGCCCGAGAAAAGCGCGCGCCGAGATCGACTGTCGGTCGCTGAAATTATGATCGAGCTTGATCACGCCGTTGTAGCTGTAACCCGTTTCCGGCGCAGGCGCTGCGTAATTCGGACTGGTCGCGGGACCGGTAAGCGAGGCTGCCGGCCACAGGTTGCCGAGCAGGTTGGTCATGGCGGCGTTCGCCGGAGTTCCGTAGTAGGCCAATACCGGCAATGCTTGTGACTGGTAGGCTGCCGACGGTTCTGTTCCCTGGAAACCTGTGGCGATCTTGAATTGCTGCTTTTCGAAATTCTCGAACCAGAACGTATGGTCCTTCCAGAAGGGGCCGCCGGCTGATTCCCCCCACTGCTGATTACGCAGCGGCGGATTTCCGTCCTGGAAAGGCGACACAATCGCCAACGCTTCATTCCGGTTGTAGTAGTAGGCACTCCCATGAATCTGGTTTGTGCCCGATTTAGTCACCAGGTTGACCGACCCGCCCGGGTTCCGGCCCGCTTCGGGGGAAGCCTGCGTCTGCAGGGAAAATTCCTCGACCGAGTCGATCGGCAAAGTGATTCCGGCGATATTCTCCACACCGCCTTGATTCACTGCCGGGATGTTGTGCCACAGGTCGTTATTGTCGGAACCGTCAATCTGCCAGTTGACCTGGTTGGCGCGCGTGCCGTTGACTGAGCCGTATCCGCCAAGGGAATAGCCCGCAAAGCCCGGCGCCATCCCGATCATTTGCGTGAAATCGCGCCCGTTCAACGGAATATCCTGGATCGTCCTGCCGGAAAGAACAGTGGTCTCTGTCGGTGTTGTGGTGTCCAGTGCCAGGCCTGCCGCGTTGACCTCTACGGTCGTTGCCTGGGAGGCCACGGCAAGTTTCATCGGCAGACTATAGATAGACCCTGCCGAGACCGGTACCTTTTGCACCTTGAGTGTCTCAAACCCGGAATCGGTGGCCGTTACCGTGTAAGTCCCGAGAGGCAGGTCCGGGAAATCGAATTCGCCCGCGCTCGAACTGACGGTGGTTTTCGTAACCCCGGTTCCGTCATCTGTGATCTGAACCTGCGCTCCCGGGATGGCGGACCCACCTTGATCAGTTACGGTGCCATTTATGCCGCCGCGAAAATTCTGGGCTCCGGCGAATGGCATGGCTGCAAGCAGGGTGGTTAGAAACGCGCAAAAACAGAAATAGCGGGTGCGTCGCACGACGGATGACATGTAACAACCTCCAAGAAGCCGTAGAAAGACGTATTCCTGGCCCCCTGAAATCCGGGGCCGGATGGGGTAACGCCACGGGGGGCCGGTCTTCGACTTGGAAGGGTGCTACTAGAGCCTGTTCCGATTTGATGAACTACCGCACTTCGACATAGAAGGCGGTTCACCACGAACAAGGTACCCGCGAACGGGAGCGGTTCCGCATAACTTAAATGGATTACCGATTGAAACGCAACAAGAAAATAATAAGGAGTCGGTTTAAGCTCCCACTTCGGTCATGCTGATCGAAGCGGAGCGGCGCGTCAGGTGGTAATACACCACTGGCGTCACCACCAGGCTGAGAACAATCGAAATGGTGAGGCCTCCGATCACCGCGATCGCCAGCGGCTGCAGCATCTGCGAGCCTGCGCCCAGAGCCAGCGAGAGCGGCAGCATTCCACACACAGTCGCAATGGCCGTCATGAGGATAGGCCGCCGGCGCCGCTCTGCCGCCTGAAGCATCGCCTCCCGCGGGTCCATCCCGCCTGCCCGCAATTGTTCGTCAGCGTCCAGCAACAGGATCCCGTTTTTTGCCACGATGCCAATCACCATAATCAGGCCCATGAAGCTCGACACGTTGAAATTTGTACCGGTGATCAGCAGCGCGGCCATGACGCCGGCCAGCGACAGTACTGAGCTGGTCAGTATTGCGGCCGGAGCAGCGAAATTGCGAAACTCCGCCAATAGCACCCCAAACACCAGGGCCAGGGCCAACAGCAGCACCCGCGCCAGGTCGGCGAACGAGCGCTGCTGTTCCTGGTATGTGCCGCCGTATTCGATACGAACGGAGGAAGGAATCTGTAAACGCCTGACCACATCCCGGACCTTGGCCATGGCTCCTCCCAGGTCGGAGCCCTCGAGCCGGCCGCTCACCTGGATAACTTGTTGTAGGTTTTCCCGGCGGATCTCGTTCTGCGGCGGCAATTGGGTGATCGTGGCCATGGAGCTGAGAGTCGCCGTGCGCCCTGTGCTGCTGTTGAACACTGTGTTCTGGATGGCCTCGAGCGAAGCGCGATTGGCATCAGGCAGGCGAACCCGGATCGTATAGGGGCGGCCGTTCGCAATCAGCGGATCATTGGTCGGCAGGCCATCCAGGATAGAGGTCGCATCCTCGGCCACCTCCGTCGGCGTAAAGCCCAGGCGGCCGGCAACCACGGGGTCAATCTGAAAATTTGTGGCCGGGCCGCTAATGGTATTGTCGACGCCATTCTGTGTATCTACCACGCCAGGGATCTTGGCAATGGCCTGCTGCACGCGAGGTCCCAGCGAGAGCAGCAGATTCTGGTCACTGGAAAACAGCTTGATCTGGATTGGTTCCGGCGAGTTCGAGAGATCGCCGATCATATCCTGCAGGATTTGCGTGAACTCCATATCCAGTGAGGGCTCGGCCGCATGAATCCGCTCCCGCGCGTCAGCCATCACTTCGTCGATCGATCGCGAGCGGTCGCCCTTCAGCCGGACCGTGAAATCGCCGGTGTTGGCTTCGGTCACCGCGGCCAGGCCCAGCTGCAGGCCAGTCCGCCGCGATGTGATCGAGACTTCGGGGATTTCGTGCAGGATGTGGTCGACATGATCCAGGATGCGATCGGTCTCGCTCAATGACGATCCCGCGGGCGTAAAGTAATCCAGCACAAAGGCGCCCTCGTCCATTTCCGGCAGCAGATCGGAGCCCAGACTGCGATAGCAGAAGTAGCCCCCCAGGATCAGTCCCACACAGATCGCACCCAGTCCGAGGGGTCGTTGAAACGACAATTCCAGCGCGCGCTCGTGATAGTAGAGCAGCCGCGCCAGGACCGTCCTTCCCCTTTCTTTGACGGTGGCGAGAAATCCCGCCTTGGGTGGCTGTTCCGGCAATGCCGCTGCCGCCTGCGGCTTTTTCTCCAGTCGTAGCGAGAGCGCTGGCGTCAAGGTGAGCGCCAGCAGCAGCGATGTCAGCAAAGCCACCGTCATGGTTACCGCAAGAGCGCGGAAGAAGCTGCCCGTAACCTGGGTGACCGAGACCAGCGGGAGAAAGACCACAACCGGCGTGATCGTAGAAAAAACCAGCGGCCGGCTGATTTCATGGATCGCCTTGCGCACCGACGCAGCCCTGGACTCTCCAGCCTCGCGGTGCACCGCTATGTTCTCGACCACCACGATGGCGTCGTCGATCACCAGGCCGATCGCCGCCGCCAGGCCCCCCAGCGTCATCAGGTTAAAGCTCTGGCCGGTGAAGCGCAGAAACAATATGGTCACTGCCACGGTGACAGGAATGACCAGCCCGGCAATCAAGGAAGACGTCCAGTCCTGGAGAAACAGGAACAGGATGATGCAGGCCAGGACCAGCCCGATCAAGATCGCATCCCGGACACTCAGAATGCTTTGTCGCACCAGCTCCGACTGATCGTAGAAAGCTTCAATGTGCACCCCGGGCGGCAACTTGGATTGCAACTGCGCCATTTCCCCTGACACCCCATTTGCCACGGCTACCGTATTGCTCGAGGGCTGGCGGCTGATGTTCAGCAGTACTGCGGGTCTGCCGTTCGCTCGTACTGCCGTGTAGACCGGCATCGTGGAAGGCTCTACCGTGCCTATGTCTCCCACGCGGATCGCCACTCCGCCGGCCGAAGTCTTGACGATCAGGTTGCTCAACTCGGCTGCACTGTGCGCCTGTGCGCCAATCAAGCCCAGAATCAGTTGATGATTCGCTTCATACAGCCCGGGCGAGTCGATGATGTTCGACGCCTGCACCGCGTTGACCACGTCGAGCAACGTGACCCCGGTGGCCTGCAGCCGGGCCAGGTTGGGGATGATGTGGAACTCAGGTACCTGTCCGCCTTGGATAACCACGGTGCTGACCCCGTTTACCCGATTGAGTGGCGGCTTCAGGTCGTAGGTAGCAATCTCCCACAGGCGCGTCTGCGGCACCGTGTCCATGCCTCGATCGTCGGCCGTGAGAGCGTATCCCAGAATCGGAAACGTGGCAAAGGTCAGACGGTTGGTGGTGATGCGCGCCGTCGAGGGAAGCGACTGCGCCACCTTGGCCAGGGCAGCATCCGTGAGTTGCAGCGTGTGCCACATGTCTACGTTCCAATCGAAAAAGAGGCTCACCTCCGCCGATCCGCGGCTGGTGTTGCTGCGCACCGTCACCAGTCCGGGAACGCTGTTGATCGCGTCTTCGATCGGCTTGGTGATCGTCACCTGCATCTGCTCCACGGGCATCACCCCGTTGTCCACGCCGATCACCACACGGGGAAAGTTGGTCTCGGGAAAAACAGAGATCGGTACCTGGAACGCCAGGTAGATGCCCGCCAGGGTAAGGATCGCCAGAAAGAAAAAGATGGGCTTCGATCCGGTTGCTAGCCAGAACGGTCGCTCCTCCTGCTGGGTACCCGGCATCAGTCCTTATCTCCCCCGGCTTCTGCGGCTTTAACCTTGGTGCCGGGATCCAGACCGTACCCGCCCGTCGTGATGACGGTATCTCCGGGATTGAGTCCACTGAGCACTTGGGCCGCCTCGGAGTTTCGGAGCCCGAGATTCACTGCACGCTTGGCGGCAGTCCCGTCGGGCTTGATCACCAGGACGAATTTGCTGACTCCGTCCGCCTCCGTCTGTACCGCCTCCGCTGGAACGAGTAACACGTCGCCGGCCGTGCGGCCGGTAATCGTGGCGTGGACGGGCGTGCCGGCTTTCAAGGTTCCCTTTGCGTTCTCTACCCGCAGCCATACCTCAACCGTGGTGCTTCCCGGATCGAGCGCCGGGCTGATAAGGGCCACTTTTGCTGGAACGGGATTCGTGAGCCCGGCAACTGCGATGCTTGCCGTCGCCCCAACCGTGAGCTGCTGCGCCTGAATTTGCGACAGATGAAGTTTGGCCAACAGCGCGGACGTGTCCATAACAGTGACCACTGGCGCACCCGCCGCGGCAGTTTCTCCGGCAAAAAGAGGTCGGTCCGTCACCACGCCGGTGATCGGGCTGCGGATCTCCGTGTAGCTAAGCTGAGCTTCCGCTGCCAGGTACTTGCCCTTGGCGGAGGTGAGTTGTCCTTCCGCGCTTTCGAGCGCGGCCTTGTGGCTGATCTTCCGCAGTGCGTCGAGATGTTGTTTGGCGATTTCGTGCGCGGCCTTAGCCTGCACCAGCGCGGCCTTGGCCGTATCCAGATCGCGGCCCGGAATCGCACCTTCCGCAAAGAGCTGGGTCCGGCTGTCGGCAACGCTCTGGGCCAGGCCCAGATTTGCTGTCGCCTGGGCCAGATCGGTCTCTGCCTTGACCGTGTCCTCGGGAACCGTCGCCCCGGTCGCAATATCGTAGGTTCCCTGGGCCGCTGCGTAAGCGCCTTTGTTATCCATGGCAGCGCCTTCCAGGTCCTGGTTCTCGAGGGTAGCCAGCAACTGCCCCGCCCGTACGTGTGAGCCCCGTTGTACGTAAAACTTTCTCACTGGCGCCGTGACCTTAGGCGAAATCGCGGCTTGCGCCAGTGGCGCCAAAACCGCGTCCACGGCGATTTGTTCCGAGATGTCACCCTTCTTTGGGTGCTCCGCCTGAACGTTAACTTCGGTCGGAGCCGCTTCTTCTGTTTTGCTGCATGCTGTCGCCAGCAGGCAAACCGCGCATACCAACAGAATCTCCCAGGGACGGCGAAATCTCAGGTTCGCGGCCAGGCAGGAAGCGCGGGAACCGAACGACGGCTTCATCACATCGCCCCCGTCAGCAGTTGCAGATTGGTCATCGCCAGTTGGTAGCGAACGGCCCCGTCCTCGCGCGCGATTTCCGCACTTGTCAGCGAGTTTTGTGCGTCCACCACTTCGAGCACGGTAGCCTCGCCCGCGGTGTAGCGCAGACGCGTTAACCGCAGACTCTCTCGCGCCGTTTGCACGCTTTGCTCCAGCGACTGCAATTGATCCCGCGCCGTGCCGGCTTCCGCGTAAGTCTCATCCAACTGCGCGACCAGCCGGCGCTGGGTAGCGGTGAGCGTCGTGCGTGCCGAGTCCCGCAGAATTTCGCTTTGTCGCACCCGGTGCTGAGTAGACAGCCAATCCCATACCGGGATATCCAGCGTTGCGCTTGCCGAATAGCCCAGGTTCCTGACCCCATCGCGCCCGTTGACCGCGAACTGCACCGCGTCAATACCGTAGGTGAAGTTCAGCGCAAGGTCGGGAAGATACGCGGCGCGGGCCGCGGTCACGCCTAGGCTGCTGAGGCGAAGTGTAGCCATCGCTGAACGCAACTCCGGATTCGACTTCATCGCCGCCGCGTCCACGTCCTCCTTGGCAGGTAATGGCGTCACCGTGCCCGGCGCCAGAGTATAAGCAGCCCGTGGATCGGCAAACAGGAGCACGCCCAGGTCCAGGTGAGATTTCTGTTGCGCCAGCAACGCGTCGGACAGATCGCGGTCTCTCTGCTGTTGCTGCAGTTGCGCCCTCACCACGTCCGCATGAGCTGCTTCGCGAGCGCTTTCCCTCTGCTGGGTGAGCTGTGTAAAGTTGGAGGCCTCGCCGGCGGCGCGCCGTGCCGCCTCGACCTTATGATCATCCGCCAGCGCCTGGTAGAAGAGCCCCGTTACTGTACTGACCAGTCCGCGCCGGGCAATCTCCAGTTCCGCGGTGGCCACGGCCTGTGCCGCGGCCGCTCGTGAAACGGCGTTCACCTGCTGCAGGCCCAGCGTATCGCTGATGACGGCCTGGCTGGCATACTCGCGCACCGCATTGTTTGCGATGAATCGTGGCGCCGACTGGCTCCCTACCGGCCCACTGCCGTTGAAGGCGCCGTTCGCCTGGGTGTAGAGAGCCTGGTTGTGATACAGCACATTAGGAAGCAAAGCCGCCTGGGCGATCGTGTGATCGAGTTTAGCCACACGCGCGTTCGCCGCCGCGGCGGCAAAGGAAGGCTCATTGGCCCGCGCCAACGTGATGGCCTGTTCCAGACTGATGGGCCCTGTGGGACTGGTGGTCGCAGCCGGCGCGCCGTTCACCTGTTGCGCAACGGCGCTGGCCAGCGAGCAGGCCAGCGCAAACATAAGAAGTCGGGGCATGAAGGAATTGTCGCAGCCGCGCGTCGCTTTTCTCACTTTCTCCCAACAACCAGAATGGTGAAGCTGCCCGGGAGCACGGCGGGCCGAGGACGCGGATTTGCCTCGGTAGGAGCAGGTTTCTCACCGAAAGAAGCCGTGGCCAGAAAAATATGGCCCGACACCTCGTCCAATGTCATGGTCCGTGCCCCGCGCTGCGTCGTTAAGTTCTGCAAAACCGGATAACTGCTCTTGTTGGCATCGATGATGGTCAACGTGCCCGCGCCGTTCGAAGAAAAGGCCAGCTTGCGCTGCCCATCGTAGCGCGCAGCATCCGGACCGTCGCCGATTGCCGGATTCGCCAGTGTCTTGCCTGAGGTCGAATCCACCACCGCCATCTTTCCCCCGTCACAC
>JBARKD010001029.1:0-6219 GCA_049800615.1 Acidobacteriaceae bacterium
GTGCAGAACATCCTCGTCTTTCGCTTTAGCAACTCGTTGTTCGAACCGGTTTGGAACAGAAACTACATCGATTATGTCGAGATCACCGCGGCTGAAACGGTGGGAGTCGAGAACCGCGCAGCGTTCTACGAAGAAACGGGCGCCCTGCGCGATATGGTGGCGAACCATCTGCTTCAGTTGCTGGCGCTGACTGCGATGGAGCCGCCGGTAGCGTTTGATGCGGATTCGGTGCGTGAACAGAAAGTGCAGGTATTTCGATCCATTCGCCCGATGAGTGTCGAGGATGTGGCACGATTCACCGTTCGCGGGCAATATAGTTCCGGCGCGATTGACGGGAAACGAGTGCCGAGCTATCGGCAAGAACCAGGCGTGAATCCCAACTCTACAACGGAAACTTACGCAGCAGTAAGGTTTCAGATTGAGAACTGGCGATGGGCTGGAGTGCCTTTCTACATCCGGACCGGAAAGCGTCTTACACGAAATTTAACGGAGATCCGCGTGCATCTCAAACCAACGCCACAGGCATTGTTTGCAAGCACGTCGTCGGGCGTTGACCCGAATGTCATCACAATTAGGATTCAGCCGGACGAGGGAATCTCGATCGCGTTCGACGCGAAGCGACCGGGAACGCAGGTGCGGACGATGACGGTTCAGGCCAACTTCTCCTATCAAGCGAGCTTTGGCTCGAAGGGGCCGGTTGCGTACGAAACTCTGCTGCTCGACTCGATGCGTGGCGATGCCACGCTATTTACGCGCCGAGATGAAGTAGAGGAGGAATGGCGCATCATTACTCCGATTGAAGAAGCGTGGACGCAATTGCTGCCGCCGGACTTTCCCAACTACGCTGCCGGCAGCGAGGGACCCAACTCATGGCATGAATTGCTCGAAATCTGCGGCAATACTGCCGAACGAGCAATTGGTTATGGCTAGCAGTGTCCGGGTTTGCCATGGGTATTCTAACCAACGGAACCGCGCTGCTCGCAAACCTGAACCAGCAACGGATGGCTGAAGACGGCGTCGATCTTAGCTCTGGGTGTGCCACTGGCGAATCGCGCCCAAAGGCATGCACCGACCGCGAATTTCTTTTCCGTCTCACTGGCGGATCTCATCACGAAGCGCATCCGCATCATCGGCAGTCAGCAGAACGGCCCTGAATATCTTTATGAAGCTCTTGATTTCGTGGCGCAAGGGAAAGTCAAAACGATCGTCGAGACTTACCCATTGGCAGAGGCCGCCAAGGCCTATGAACGCGTTGCGGAGGGCAGGGCTCGGTTCCGCGCCGTCCTCGTAATGTGATCCGCGATTCGCCAGTGTGTCATTAGACCTCTGAATCCTCCTGGCGGGCCTTTCATCCAAACGGGAGTGCTTTTGCGCTATCTCGATGCTGGAGACCACTCGTGTGAGGAGTGCGATGGATGTTTGAGAGTATTCTTTGCCAAGTTACGGAATATGATCCCGACGTTCTAGAGTCCCTAATTGGGCTCGCAGTTGAAATTGCTCGCGAAGGCCGAGAGGGAAGGCGCGTTGGCACGCTTTTCACACTCGGGGATGAGAATGCCGTCCTCACAAGATCCAGACCGTTAATTCTGGATCCGTTGCTAGGGCATCCTGAGGCTTCGCGACATGTCACCAACCTCAATCTCCGCGGAACGATCAAGGAACTGGCGCAGCTGGACGGCGGGTTTGTGGTAAGTCGGGAAGGAATTGTCCTTTCCGCGTGCCGCTATCTCGATGCCGTGGCCGAACAAGTAGACGTGCCGTTGGGACTCGGCAGCCGTCACATCGCCGCTGCCAACATGAGCGCAGTTACCAAAGCCGTGGGAATTGTCGTCTCTGAAAGTTCGGTGGTGCGGCTTTTCTGTCACGGACATCTGGTCGGCGAGATTATTCCCGAGGTTTGGATGATGGATCACGCCCGCCTGCGTGGCACCGTCAAGAGGGAACAAGTCGGCGAAATGACGGTTCTGACGCCAAGTTTGCGACCAGCCTCGATCGCGGAGTAATCGTGACAAACCACAAATATAGGACCCTTGGGCCGCGAATGCTGCGCAATCCCGCCTCATCTGGTGCCTGATGGCTGGGGACGAAAGTCCGCAAACTGCGGGTCCGTTTGTAACAATCCTGGAAGCGACTCTATGTAGCGTTTAAGTTGCGAACGAAAGAGTCAATCATAATGGTAACGATGCATTTCAGAGAGAGCCTCCGCGACTGGCTCATGCTCGATAGCAATGCGATAAGCGGCGATCATGACTCCTGTACGATCTGCACCGCGCCGGCAATGAACAAATATTTTCGCCTCCGGGTTCGCGCGAACCAAATCGAGGAATTCGACAATTTGAGCATTTGAAGGCTCGTGGTTTGCGCTCCAAGGTATTTCGATGGATTTCATTCCAAGGGATTCAACCTGGCGCTTCTCGGTCACGATCTCAGTGCGGTCCTCGCGGAAATCGACCACGATTCCCACCCCCATCGCGTGCAGCGCGTTGAATCCATCCGAGGTGGGCTGGCCCCCGCGATAAAGGTTTTGTGTAACGTGACCGAAATTGGGCAGGCCTCGTAGTTCTTTTTCTGTCTGCGACCACGAGACTTGTGTTCCAGCAATCAGCGACACAACTGCCAAAAAGCCGGTAACTACACTTATTCGAAAGTTGATCTGAGCCATCCCATTCAAAAAGCGTAGCAGAAGAGAGTCCCTCAGCGGCTTAAAGCCGGATGCATTTTGGGGCACTTAGCGGCATGGCTGTAAGCCGCGCCCTTTCAAACCAGGCTCGCCGCGGCATTTTTCAGCAGGCTGTTTAGGCTGCTGTTCGTGAGATGCCGACGAGCTTCCAGTTGTCTCCCTCGTGGCGGAAGTAGATAGTGACCGATCTTTGGTCTGCATGCTCGAGTGCGATCCTGCAACCAATATATGAGCCTACGGCAAGAGACTTGAACGTGGTAGGCAGTGCAAAGCTTTCCGAGGTAGGCACATCCTCCTTCTGTTGTGCTTCGTTGTGCCACACAAACCAGCTGAGCTGGTAGTGGCTTGGCGATGCAAAACCATACCGGACTGCCAGATCATCGAATGCCAGATGATCGTCAAGAATTCGAAACCCGTCCAGCGGAAGCACCTGGCGGAACCAGGCCCGGCCAGTCGCGTCGCGCCTGGATTCGAGCACCCGGGTGATATAGTCCACAACCTTCGGATCCTCAAATCGTCCCTCTTCGACGATGGCGCGGATTTGTTCGTCGCGGAATGCCATCACGCGCTTGGCCCCCCAATACCCATCGACCGGAGTCATTTGTACAAAGGCTGGATTGGGGTAATTCGCCTTCCAGGCCAGCGGATCGAAAGCGGCGGCGGTGAAATTGCCGACGGCTTCCATTTCGTGCGGATAGTGAACAGTCTCCCAATCGGGGGCGGACAATCCGAGAGTGTACATTCGGCTCCACCGGATAGGAAGAACTATGTATTCCTGCCCGTGGCGCGGATCTTTGGCAATATCGCTGTCGCTCCCAAAGGAATCACCAAAATCCAGCAGATGGTGTACGAATCTGGCGTTCTCACCTTCGCCCTCAACCGTGTCCAGGCTGTTCTCACCTTTGGCATCTGTATGGTTGATCCAAGCAAACAGGACTTCGAGACCCCTCAGGTCACGGCGCTGCTGGTGCGGTACGAGGTCGTTCGGATCATCGGAGCGAACTCCCGCGTACCGGAACGGTCCCGCAATCTTGGGGGGGAGAGAGAGACTAGCCATGAGCCGAATGCTGCCATCTCGGTACCGGGGTATCCGATCGAAAATCTGTCTCAGTTCGGTTTCGCTCAGGCGGCGGTCTTTCCCGTATGCCCGTTTAATTTTCGCGTCTTTGGAAAGACGAAACTCCTCGCGGTGACCCACCAGAATGTAATTCTCGGGCACGTTGTATCCCGCGGCGTAAAGAAACAGGGCGCCCATAACATCCGCCGCCGTGGCCATTTCAAGGTTCGCTGGTGGATCGGCCTTCACGAAATAAAGCAGTCCGCGAGCGTCGCGAATGCGGAAACCGGTGCTCACACCTTCAGTTTTGGCCGCAACCACCGTGTATGGAGGCTGGGGCCCTCCATGTGTCCTCCCACCCTTTTTCAGAGCCTCGATGCTGAGATTGCTGATGTCGCGGTTGGTAAACCAACTCGACTCCGGCACCTCGCCCAACGTGTTAACGCCTAGTGAGTCGGCTGCCCCCGGACTTTTGTAGCGGAACGAATTATGAGCGAAGTCGTAAAGAGCATTGATATCCTGAACGTCGGTCTTGCGCACTGCCGCGACTTCGGGAGTGCGCGTAAGAGGATCGTCCGGCAGGAACTGTTGTGCCGAGCATGCTGTTACGCCCGCAAAGGCAAACCCTAGAAGATGCGGGAGAACTTGCCGAAGACATCGTTGAATACGAACCATACCCTAACTCCTTCTGGCGAAAAGCCGATGTCAAACCGCATGACGCTCGCTTGTTTGTTCTTGACCCGAAAACCGATGCCGCCATCTCCACGAAGATCGCGAAAGCCGATCAGTCCCGGCCTTACATAGACGTTTCCCCCGTCCCCAAAGATTGCCATCTCCAGCGTTTGCGAGATCGACCAGCGATATTCCCCGGTGGCAACAGAGTTGCCGTTTGCATAAAAGCGATAGCGGTCGTACCCCCGTAGATCGTCTGGTCCGCCGAGAGTCGGCTGCAAGTAGAAGGGCACCACCTGATGGTCTTCGGGAAAAGCATTTTCGTTGCGAACGCGAAAGACCAGGGTTCGCATGCCATTGGTGAGGGGCACGTAGTATGTCGCCTGTGTTTCAAGGAGATGAAAGTTCGCCTGATGACCGCTCCGATCGAAGAACTGCGAATCGTTGGCCTCAAGCTGCAGACCTTCCGGGTTGCTGAATCCGAGTCGGCTGAGGTCTAGTCGGACTGTCGTGGTGCCAGTGATGAAGTCCGATTGCTGAACCAGGCCAGGCGTGTTGGCCTCGGTGAATAGTTTGTCGGTGGAGGGGGTGCCGCTGAGATCTCCTGGACCAACATGCACCAATAATCCGCCCAGTATGTAGCCCACAGTCAATTTCTGATCGAAGAGGTGGGTTAGTGCGGAAAAGTGCGTGGTCGTAAACTCCCGGTCGAAATCGGTCTTGTTGCTCTTGCTGGAATCCGGTCCCTCGCCGAAGTACCATACCGAGGTGGCGTTTTGGTACCCCCCGTCGGTGCTTAGCTCCAGGTGACCGTTAAGCAGATCATGGAAATCGAATGAGGTTGCTCCCCCGTACCATTTGCGAGTGGATCCGACGAAGTATGTATTCCACGTTAAATGATCCGCCAACAGGTCCTGGCGCGTGTATTGTGGCCCGAGGGAGAATCCGCCTCCCGTAGGTAGTCCGCCAAATTTGAGGCTCGGCCCGTTAGAGTTAAAAATTGGCTTGATTATGTCTCTCTGGATGTGGTCGAACTTTCGCTCACCCCGAGGCGGTTCTTGCGGCTTCAAATGCTTCGCTTTTTCTTGTTCCGCGTCGGCAACCGCTTGGGCCCGCGAGGCGCTGCCGCTGACAACTCCTGCGTCTTGGGCGCCCGCGCTAAGCGAACCCGCAATGCCGCTGGCAATGAAAAGCATGGCGAATTGTCTGACAAGTCGAATTCTCACGGACACCTCTCCTAGCGGTTTAAACGATCCCGGCGCCCTCGTGCGCCATGCCTGAATATTTGGCCGTTGCAGTTCCGGCCAGGTCCTGCCCTGTTTTTGTACCGATGGCGTTAATATTGCGTTCGAGGCTGCGACAGATCCACCAAAACGCGAACGAGCACAGCGCCAACAGCAACAGGCCAGGTTTGACTGGCAGCGCTGGATTCATAAGCAAGAGAAGGGCCAAAATGCCGGAGGCGCAAAGGTCTCCCAAGCGCTCTCCGATGACATCGATCAAAGGCCGGACGGTCGCTCGCTCTTGATCGGGAAAACAGGCGTACGTCATCTCCGAACCGAAGCGGAAAAGGGAATTTCGCAGCGAATACTCCCCGCTGCGCAGACACGTGAATAGCCAGAATCCGGGTGCGAATGCGAGCAAGCAACTGGCAATGCAGACAATCGCGGGGTGCAAATGGACAAAGGTCAAGATCAATTTCTTGCGGAAAAGATGCCCGACTGCGATCTGGGAAAGGAAAGAACAAATGTTGAGCGCGCTTTGAAACAGACCGAGAAAATGCAATCGATCGGCCTGGTTGAGGTAGTGC
>JBARKD010001030.1:0-6445 GCA_049800615.1 Acidobacteriaceae bacterium
GGAGATATATCCCCGTGTGCCGATCACTGCCGAACTATACAACGAGAATGTCTGCGAAAGACAATTAATTCGCTTTAAGAGGCTAGACGGTGATTCTGACAGCGTAGCGAGGTGCATTCACTAAATCCGTCCGCCGCGACCTGCAAAGGGGCAACGGATCTCAACCGCTTTTAATTTGCGGAATTAGCCATCTTTAATAATGACTCTGCTACAGTGGCATACCGATGCTGCACAGCGGGCGATTCAATGACTCTCGTTGACGCGCTAACCACGCGGTAAGAGGAGAGATCTTCCGGGAGAAGGAAGATCTCAATACCCGGGAAACCATATGGCAAACAGGCTCCCACTGAATCTACACCATATTGGCTGCGCAGTCTGATGCGATACGAGAGCGACAAATGAAATGGACGATGGCGGTTCTGATGCTGGCATCTTCGGTGTGTGCAGCCGCACAGACCGCAACGGTGAATGCGAGCTCCGTGTATCAGCCGATAGATGGTTTTGGTGCGGCCTCGGCTTTTGCGGGTCAGGTTCCCGATTTCGTCATCAAGACGGGATATTCCGCTTCCGCGATCGGGTTGAAATACATCCGCGTAAACCTTGTCCCCTATTTCGCGGATTGTGTTGCCTTTTATGGCAATGGGAACTGCGTTAAAACGGGCTCTGGTGCGACGATCTCAACAGCCGACCTGGCAAATACGCAGACTGCAGTGGCAAGCGGAGCACTGCTCTGGGCGACGGAATGGAGCCCGCCCGGGCCCATGAAGACCAATGGCAGCTACCTGACGGGTGGAAGCTTGATTGGAAATGCCGTCAACTATACAGCTTTAGCGGCGGCACAAGCTTCCTTTGTGAAACTTATGATGGGAACCTACGGCATCCCGGTCTATGCGATCAGTGTGCAGAATGAGCCAAATGTGTCCACAAAATATCCATCGTGCACGTGGACTTCCGGGCAGTTTGATGAGTATGTGCCATATCTACATCGAGCTCTGGCTGCGGCCGGTCATCCTGACACAAAGATCATGATCGCCGAACCGGGTCATTGGAACTACAACTACATGCAGAAGGCGATGACTGACCCTGCCGCTGCGCCTTTGGTAGGCATCGTCGCGGCTCACGCTTACACTGGTGGCAGCCCACCAACCACGCCGGCATATCTGCCCACTGAATACAACTACGCCCTAAGTTCAAGCCAGCATCTTTGGGAAACCGAAGTGTCAGATGCTCAGGACAAGTATGACGGAAGCATGACGAACGGATTGATATACGCCCTCGATATCCACAAATGGCTCACGATTGCCAAGGTTAACTCGTGGCATTATTGGGAAATCAGCGGTCAGCATTACACGGACAACGAGGGATTGACCAGTCAAACAAATCAGCTCGCCAAGCGCGCATTTGTGATGGGAAATTGGGCCCGATTTGCTACCGGGATGTTTGAGATAGCAGCGATCGCCAATCCCCAGCCCGGGATTTACGTCACCGCATTTGTCAATCCGTCAACTGGTGCGTTGTTGATTGTGGCCATTAACGTTAACTCCGGCCCCGTCTCACAGAAATTCAGCATCTCCAATCAGTCCGGCCCGGCCACCTATTCCATTGTGCCGTACATCACTGACCCAAACAGCAATCTGGCCGTGCAGGCGCCGTTGCAAGTGACCGGGAGTAACTTCACCGCGATGCTTACAGGTTCAAGTGTAACGAGCCTTGTCGCGCCCGCTGTCGACAGCAGGCAATATCACCGGAAACCATGAGATCGGGACGACAATTTTGTGGATTGAGAAAGGACAGCTTTCGCACGAGACATTTCAAACCGCAGATCTCTCCACTGCGCTACCCCGGATTTCCTGTTGAGGTTGGTGGCGTTGGCGAGCTTCATGCGCCTTTCTTTAATGGAAAGGCGCACACGTGGACGTCTCCGACGCAGCGTGACAGGAAATCCGGGTTCGCTTCGGTCGAGACGACAATTTTGTGGATTTGAGAAAGGAAGTTCTCCCACGAGACGTTTCAAGCCGCAGATCTCTCGAGACGTGTCACTGCGCTACCCCACTGCCGTTCTTTAACGGAAAGGCGCATACGTAGATGTGTGCAGTCCCGCACGTTACTTGCTTCACGCAAGTCGCGTCCTCGGGATGACTTACGGAACTTCCCCGCCGCGTGTGAACTACAAATCCTCTACCCTCAATCACCGCTCGCAAGGGCTTAGAACGCAAGGAACTTTGTATGGCCACACCGGAACCCATCATGCACCCTGCGAGCCATGGCTGGCCGCCTCGACCCGTATCACTCCCGCATGCGAAGCAAGGCGGCTCCTTTACAGAAGCGGCGCTGACCTCGGTATTAATGATGGGCACGGACCTGCTTAGCGTTCTTGTCGCCCTCTGGCTCGCACTCTCGGCCCGTTTCGGCCTCTCGAGCGGAAAGTGGCCGCGTTCTGTTCATACCCTCAGCCCTGCGTATCTTCTGCTTTTTGCTGTAACCCTCCTGATCGTCAACCAGCAATTCGGCTTATATGCTCTGCGAAGAAGCCCCAAAGTATTGCACGAGTACCGTCGTACTTTAGAGGCGTGCCTGACTACTGGTTTGCTACTGTGCGGGTGTATGTATGTGATGCGTAATACGCTTGCTTCTCGGGCAATCGTAGGGTGTCTCATCGGCTTTACGACTCTGCTTCTCTTCGTCTCGCGAAGCGCCTGGCGTTACATCCTTTGCTTGAAGCATGAGCGGGGAACAAGCATAAAGAATGTGATCATTGTGGGGGCCACGCCTCTGGGCAATGCTTTGCGTATGCAAATCAGCCAACAGCGTCATTTGGGGCGCAATTTCAAAGGCTTCATTGACACGCTCAAGGGGACGATCGAGGAGCAAGCAGCCGGCTTTGTCATTGGGGACTTAGAACAATGGGAAAGGATCGCCAGACGACACTTCGTCGATGAGATCATCATCGCCGACCACTGCAAGGCCTCCGTTATTGCCGAACTGGTTTACACCGCTGGTCAGCTCGGTGTGGAAGTGTCAGCCATCCTTGGTTATCACGGCGAGGAAACGACGCTCGAGGCTCCCGTCGATCGCGTGGGCCATTTCCCGGTGGTGCGTCTCCATCGGCGGAAGGAGAAAACCTTAGCTCGGTTCCTCAAACGCGTGTGGGATTTCACTGCGGCGGCAGTTGGGCTTGTTATGGTGTCACCGGCTATGATCATTATCGCCCTGGTGATCAAGCTCGACTCACCCGGGCCCACGTTATATATTTCCGATCGGATCGGGCGAAAAGGCCGGACTTTCTCGTGTCTTAAATTTCGCACCATGGTCGTCAACGCCGACAGGCTGAAGAATTCCTTATCTGCTCGAAACGAGCGAAGCGGCCCGCTCTTCAAAATCAGGAACGATCCTCGAGTTACGCGAGTCGGGCGTTTCCTGCGTAAGTTTAGTCTCGATGAGCTACCGCAACTGTTGAACGTAATCTGCGGTGACATGAGCCTGGTTGGACCCCGCCCGCCGATTGCGAGCGAAATTAAACTGTATGAACTACAGCATTTCCGCCGTCTGGAGGTTCTGCCTGGGCTAACCGGGTTGTGGCAAGTGAGGGCACGGCAGGATCCTTCCTTCGATCGCTACGTAGCCCTCGATCTTAATTATGTAGAAAATTGGACGTTCTGGTTGGATCTGAAGATTCTCGCACGCACAGCCCAGGTGGTTTTTCGGGGAACCGGTTCGTAGCTTCCAGTGGTCGGCTCGTGCTTTGGGAGAGAAACGTGTGCGTAGCCGTGAGGCGCCACTCCACGGCATCGCTTCCGGCAGGCTATGAACTAATGGACTAGAGGAAGACTTCACGGCGATTACCGTCAGGCGCATCACGCTGAGCTAAGCAAACGTTAATGTAACTTCCTCTCAAGACTGCTCTTCCGGAACAGCAAGAACAGCAAGACCAGCAAGACCATCAACACCATCAACACCATAGGGAAATCTAAGTCCGTCGCTGGGGAACGTGTGTTTATAGCACCGGCATGGTACGTTGTATCGTGCGCCTGTCACCTTCCAGTCAGGTGAACCCCAAATGGGCTTATACAATCCGACTTTTTGCATTGTTCCCGCTGCTCGGCAAACCCGGGTGATCGTCGCTGACCAATACCCGGTGATCCTGCTCGGGCTCCGGAAAGTGTTTGAGGACGACCCGCGGTTCCAAGTCGTTGCGGAGGCCTCAGACATGCTGTCGGTATGGAAAAATTTGGTCGCCGAGCGGCCGGAGGTCGCTCTTCTCGATTGGTCCACGGCATCGCAAAACCTCGAGATCACCAGGGCGCTGATTCAATCAGACCAGCACGCCACCTCGATCATCTTTCTTACCGTCTCTGACGACTCGCAGGAGGAGCAGCATATGCTCCGGCTCGGAGTTCGGGCGTTTGTGAGCAAGTGGTCTTCCCCGGAGCTGATCCGGGGGGCGGTACGGAAAGCCTGCAAGGAGCCGGTGAAACCTGAGGCGGCAGGCCGCTTGTTGCCGGTTCCCATCAACGAGGTGGAGAGCCGCATCCGGCAACTGACAAAGAGAGAGCGGCAGCTCATCCCGCTGGTTTGCAGCGGCCGCAGAAACAAGGAGATTGCCGTAGAACTGGGGATTTCGGAATCCACCGTGTGGCACCACCTGACGGCCGTCTTCACCAAGCTTCAGGTCGAGGACCGCCTGGGACTCGCTGCCTTCGCATACTCCCACGGGTTGGTTCATTCTCGCGTCCAGTCCACCCCGGATGCACCAGGGACGGTTCTGGCGCCCTAAGCATTCTGGTTTAGAACGCTGTCCTCTCGTTTCGGCTTCTGTTCGGCGACAGGCCCTCCTTTGAAATCCGATGATACGGTGATGATCTGTTCACGCCTGCTCTTCGGGCGATTAAGCTAATTTCATCTATGTACATCGTCACCGGCGGTGCCGGATTCATCGGTAGCAACCTGGTTCATGAGTTGAACGCGCATGGCATCGCGGACATCCTTATCGTCGACAATTTCTCCAATGCCAGAAAATTCATCAATCTGCACGGTGCGCGCTATGTCGACTACCTCGATAAAAGAGACTTCCGGCGTGCCATTCGTGAAGGGTCGCTGGGCATTGACCGGGTTAAGGCAATTCTTCACCAGGGCGCCTGTTCCAACACCCTGGAAGACGATGGCGCTTACATGATGGACAACAACTTCGCGTACACCAAGGATGTGCTGAACTTCGCTGTCGCCAAAAACTCACCCCTGGTCTTTGCCTCCTCCTCGGCTGTTTACGGATTGAGCGGACGTGGGCGATTTACGCCGGCCATCGAAAACGAGCTTCCGCTGAACATCTACGGCTACTCGAAGCTGGTTTTTGATCACTACTTCCGCGACCGGTTGGCCCTGGAGCAGGTTCCCATGACAGCTGTGGGGCTGCGCTACTTCAACGTCTACGGCCCACGCGAGCAGCACAAGGGGCGCATGGCCTCCGTCATCCATCACTTCAGGAAACAAATGGCGGAGACAGGCAAGGTGAAGCTCTTCGCAGGGACTGGCGGGTACGGCGACGGGGAGCAGCGAAGAGATTTTGTCTATGTGCGCGACCTGGCAAGGTTGAACATGTTTTTTGCGCAGATGGGGCCATATGCGCCGAAACCGGGTGAAACAGCCAAAACCTATCGCGGGCTTGCCAATGCAGGATCAGGCGTGAGCCGCACCTTCAACAGCGTGGCCAAGGCGCTGATGATGGTTCATGGCGACTGCCCGATCGAGTACATTCCTTTCCCCGCCGACCTTGAAGGCCGCTACCAGCACTTTACGGAGGCAGACCTCACCGGGTTGCGCGCCTTGGGCTACCACGAGCCGATGACAGAGCTGGAAGCCGGAATTACCGAAACCTACGCTACCCTGGCGGCGATTGCGGATTGAGAATGATTTATGTAGGTTGAGGGTAAGGCCTTTGAACAGTACGTGTGTTCTTTGCATCGATGCGGACGACGGGTTATTCCGTCTGGGCACGCAGAGACGCCAAGTCCCACGTTCGCTCTGCTATGAAGATAAAAAGCTGCTGCACACCTCCCGGGCGCCGATTCATCGGCCCGCTGCTGCTTCAACTCCTGCAACTCCTGCCCGTTCTCCTGCTTCTCATTGCAGTCCCGGGGTTCGCCCAGCGACCCGCGCTCACCACTGACTGGATTGTGAATGCGGGAAGCAAGGTCGACGCGGTTCCTGCCTTCGCCTGGCTCGCGGATAACACTGCAATCGTGGACGATGTGCGGCTGCCGGCAACGAAGCGGGTGTTCGAGCGGCTGGATCCCTCCACCGGCAAGCGTCATCCGATCGTGGACATGAAAAAGGCACTCGCCTCGCTCAGGTCCCTGGAACTCGAAGCAGGCCCCGTTGCTAAGGCGCCTGACACCCTGCCTTGGCCGGTCGTTTTCGATGGCGCGGGAAAACAAGCGCTCTACCTGTT
>JBARKD010001031.1:0-15365 GCA_049800615.1 Acidobacteriaceae bacterium
CAGGCAAACTGCATACCGAACCTTTTACCGTTCGGTGGATGGCGACCCAGCTTCAGGACAACCATGCAGAGCAATGCGGCATGTGGTCGTGGATGGACGGCGTCATTCCACAAATCCTGACCCGACATGACGGAAAGCCGGAAGAGATTGTCGTCTCGCCCTCAGCCTTTGTCTTTCCCGGCAAAGGTTGGACTCATCCTTCCGCGATCCCGAGGGACCATGGCGTGCCCTACCTGAAAAGCTGGAAGGCCGCTTTTGATAACAGGCCGAAGTTCATTCAGGTTCACCAGTGGAACGAGTTCGCGGGCCAGGAAAATGGTCACGGCTTTCCCGCTGACTATTGGGGGCAACAACCTTCCGGGGGAAAACCCGCGCCGCCCAGCGAAGCCTACGGCGATGAATACAACGTACAGCTGAGCGATGATATTGAGCCAACCGAACTGCATGCTTGCACCTACCGGGGCTGCGGTGGCTGGGGCTATTACTACTACAATTTAACCCGCGCCATTATTTCTCTCTACCGGGGAAAGACACCGGACATCACGGTTCTGGCTCTGTCTGGACCCAATGCTCCCGTGGATCTGTCGGTCAAGGCCATTGAGCTGCACTGGGCCTTCCTCGGAAAAGCCCCAGACGGTTTCGCGATTTCGGTAGATGGCAAGCCAGTAGGCTCTTCGCTAACCGGCGACTCTTACAAACTTGATTGTGCCCGCCTGAAGCCGGGAACACATCATGTGCAGCTGACGGCAGCCGGTGTGCACACGCTTTTCCCCTTAGATGAATCACGTATGACGGAACAGTCGGAGCAACGACTTCCCGTGGTATCGGAGATTACTTTTGAGTATGGTACAGAGGCGAAGACCAAGTGATTTTAGCTCTTTGCGGCATAACACTTCATCCGTTGGTTCCGATGCCACGCAGGTTATTGCAACCGGCAAACCGGACGGCGGAATCAACCACCACGATAGTCAAGGATTATTCTCCTTCCTCGAAATGTAAGCTCCTCCCTCAGTGTTCGGGAATCGTGGATTGCGGAAAAGATGCGAGATAGGCGTTGCCGTTGTATCCCAGCTCCTGCACTAAGCCGATGCGCGAGGTGTAGTAACCGTCCGCGGTAAGGTTTTTGAGTGTGTGGAAGAATGCGGCATCCGCCGGAGCCGAGCTTTTGCTGAGCGACGTCAGGATTTCAACCTGCTCCCCTTCGGGCGACTGCAAGAAGTTACTGGTTTGACTCATGGAATCCAAGCGCAACAAACCTTTCTGGAAGAGGGTCTGCAACGTTGGATCTTCCTTCACGACCAGGTCGATATAGGCGGGAACGCCGGCGGCCGCGGCTCCAGGGGTCTCCGTCGGGGGAATGATGAGATCAGTCAAGCGCGAAATTACCAGCGACTGAGACGCGGTGAAAAAACGAGGTGCGGTGGAAGCGGTTGCCGTTGCCACTTCTTCCAAACCGTGGACGTGTTGCCCGTAGAGTTCGTTGGCCGAAAAAGGAAAGGCGCAGGTTACACCGATCGCTCCGATAATTTTGAGGGCTTCGCGGCGAGATTGCATCAGATCTCTCCTTTTTGAAAACGATCGCTTATGTGATCGGCGGTTCGCGCCGCCAGGGCCATGATGGTCAACGTCGGATTCTTTTCCGAAGAAGAAGGAAAGGCGCTGCCATCCACAACATATAAGTTCGGTACGTCGTGGGTTTGACAGTACGCATCGAGTACGGAGGTGCGCGGATCGCTGCCCATGCGGCAACCACCTAGCTGATGGTTAAAGGTGGGTTGTTCAAATTTGGAAACTGAGAGCACCTCGCCGCCGGCCTTTTGCAGGATGTCGATGGAGGCCTGCGTCATTGCCTCGTAGATCTTCTTCTCGTTTTCCTGTTGCACTGCGACGGCCTTCACCTTGTACATGTCGAACTCGTCCTTCGCGGACTTGTCCAGCTCAATGAAGCTTTGAGAATTGGGGATCATTTCACCGAAGCATTGGAAGTTGACGTACGCCGGAAACCGCTGCTTGACGGCCTGCTTGTAGGCGGCGCCGAAGCCGGGTACCTCACGGGCCCAGCCGGTTGTTCGGCTGATGCCAGTGTAGATTTGCACTCCGTAGCTGCGGGCGTAGTCTCGCTTTTGCGCGTGCATGTAGGACGGCAGGTAGGCATGATCGATGAAACCCTCGTCATTCACCACCGTCCGGCCGATCATCTCGGTTAAGAAGCCTGTCACTCCTGAGTTAAAGTGGGGAATAAAGTTGCGCCCGAGTTCACCGCTGGAGTTGGCCAGCCCCTTCGGATAAAGACTGGACTCAGACATGAGGAGAAGGCCGACGCTTTGCACACAGGCACAAGCGACAGCGACGCAGCGGGCGTGAATTTCGCCGGGCTTGCCGGTGACACGATGGTGATAGATCACTCCTGTGGCGCGGTTCTCCTTTGAGACCGTGACCTCACGCACAACCGAGTCCGGGAAAACCGTAAGGCAGCCGGTCTTCATCGCTGGGGCAAGGTGAGCATCCGCCGAGTTGTATTTGGCTGCTACATCGCAGCCGGCCATGCAATTACCGCAATAATGGCAGGCGGGGCGTGTCTCGCTAGCCTTCGTTCGTGTCGCTTTGCGGGTGTGAATGATGGGGATGTTCAATTCTTTCGCGCCGCGTTGCAGCAAAAGATCCCCTACTTTCAGGGGCGGAGGGTCAAGGAAGATTCCATCGGGAAGATCTTCGAGGCCGTCGCGATTTCCGCAGACGCCCACTTCCCTTTCGATCCGCTCATAATAGGGGGCCATGTCGGAGTAGTCGATCGGCCAGTCTGCTCCGGCTCCGTCGATGGTGTAACCTTTGAAGTCGCGATGACTGAAACGCAAGGCCACGGCGTTCCACAACATCGTCTTGCCGCCCACGCCGCGAGCGCGCTCTGAAGCCATGCCGGGCTTACCGTCCTTCATGGTTGGAATATGGCGGTTGGGAAAATTGAATGGAAGCGCATGGGTGTTGAAGTCAGTGCGGGTGTTGATGACCGGACCTCCCTCAACGATGGCTACCTTCACCCCGCGTCGGGCGAGATGGGCGGCCAGCGTGCCGCCACCGGCACCCGATCCAACAATACACACATCAAAAATCTTCTTCGGCATTTATCCTCGCGAATACTCTTGTGGATCTTGCTCGCCTACCCGCTCGGCTGGCTGCTATTGCGCCTGACCCACTTGTAAGCGTGTAGTGAATTCTTCCAGAAGTATTTCTCGGCCGCATGCGGTTTAGTGGCAAAATAGTCGCGCGTGAGTTCGACAATCTGCTCCAGACTGGCAGTGCCCACGCTATTGGGCCAGTCGCTGCCGAACATGACGCGATCTTCACCGAAAGTCTCCATCAAACGATCGAGCCTTGCGCGATGCGCCGCCAGCCCCGACACCAACTGTCCCTTCACAAAGTGATCGATCTCGGAGAGTTTGGTGAAAATGCCGGGGCGCCCTGCGATCTCTTTGAGCACTGCATCATAACTTGCCTGTTCCTCCTGGGTTGGGTCAAGCGAGGGCAAATGGTCGATGACCACACGCAAATCAGGCACTTTATCGGTCACCTTGACGATGGCTTGTAGCAGGCTCACTTGTGGGTTTGCTGTGTCGAGGACGAGATCCGCTTGCGCGAGTAATTTCAAGCCTTCGATGAACGCCGGATTGTTGACCTCCGCCGTGAGATCGTAATTCCACAGATTGCCGTAGCGGATACCGCGGAACAGCGGGTTACGGTGATAGCGCTCGAGATATTCTGCAAATTCTGGCTTTTCCGGCTGCAGGTTACCGACTGTCCCCACCATGATGGTGTCTTTTTCCGAGACCTCTAATACCCACAGATTGTCTTCGATCCAGGGACTCGCCTCGACCTCGATGGCGCCCACGATTCCCAGCGGTTGTGCGACTGCACGATAGGTTGACGGCAGCGCAACGCCACCCTGGTATTGCTTTGAACCCTTATAGGGCGCGCCTTGCGGACGGCCGGCATCGAATAGATGGATATGGGTGTCGATAATCGGGACACGATCCGGAGGGGCAGCCGCGCGCAGATCTCTCGTCGCTGTGATTGCGACAGCCGCCGCGCCGGTCAGGAACTGTCTTCTTTGCATCATGGACTGCTCCGCTGTTGCCTGCTAACTCGCGCTTGAACGACTGCTTCTACGCGGGACCAACGACCTCCAGATCCACACCCCAGCCGGGTTTTCGTGGCGGGTGCATGTAGAGACCTTCCGGCCCTTTAGTGATCTCATAATTTTCATTGAAGAGGTCATACACTTCCTTCGGTCCCCCAGGGGGAGGCATAAACAACTCTGCCCAAGGCCCGTTCACATGGGAAATGGACCATTGGACGGCGCCGTTCAGACCGCCGCCGTGGGGGATAACGGGAATGTCATAAGCGGATGCAAGGGCGCCGATCCGTCGAAGCTCGCTCATCCCTCCGCACCAGGTTACGTCGGGCTGCCAAATCGATGCGCCGTCGGCCTCGAGCAGACGACGATAACCATAACGACCGTAGATGTGCTCACCCGTAGCGATCAGGGTTGTTTTGATTTCCTTCTTTAGACGACCGAAGCCCTCCATGTCGTAAGGTGGAAGAACCTCCTCAACCCATTTCACGCGATAAGGTTCCATTAACCGGCACATTTCGACGGTGTAGGGCTCGTCCCAAGACATCCAGCAATCGCACATCACGTCGCCGTCAGGGCCTACGGCCTTACGAGCACGTTCCACCAGTGCCACATTTGCCTGCATACCTTCATGTCCGCTCGGGGGACCATAGGGCATCGCGATCTTGACGCGCTTGAATCCGTGGGCGACGTGCTGTTCGATATCGTTGCCGGTGCAATAAGCGGGTACGCGCGGCTTGGTTTCGCCCCCGAGAAGCACGTAGATGGGTTCACCCAGCGCTTTGCCGACAATATCCCACAAAGCATTGTCGAAACCGCTGATGGCATTCATGGTGACGCCTTCCTGGCCGTAAGACTCTGTTGCGCGCCAGTTGATGTCCCAATTGCGTTCGGTGTCGAAGGGATCGCGCCCCATCATCAATTGGGCCAGATGGCCCACCACGATCGCGCCGCCGCCTGGACCACCGTCCCCATAACCGACGATGCCTTTGTCCGTTGTGACTTCAACGGTGAAGCTGGGTACGTCTTTGGCCGCAAAGAGGCTGCGCGTCGGCTTAAATTCTGGATAGATGTTGAGCGGCGCGGAGACCTCGACCCCCTGGGTCGACCAACTGTTCGGGTCTGGTTTGTAGTCAGGATAGGGCCGCTTAGGTTTCGTATTCACAAGACGAATCCCAGTGATCTTAAGTTTCGATTTCTCCTCCGCCCAAGGTAGGGGCGGCATGACGAGAGTAGAAGCCAGCGTCGCCGCGGCGCGCAGAAACTTACGACGGTTCACGTTGATCTCCCTTTGCGTATGCGGAATTCGAATTCGTCAGCACTATCAGCAGACCTCTTCACCGTTTCACTCTGTATCGTGTCAACGCTTCCTCATCGATATCCAACCCAATGCCGGGGTAGGGGGGCGCCAATATCTGACCATCTTCGATATGAAACATCTTTTCGCTTTTCAGCACCTTCACTCCTGGCGACCATTGTTCTTCCGGCAGCAAAGGCGGAGCAATCAGGGCCACCTCCTGCCAGGGTGAGCCGATAGCTAACGTGGCTTGCAGCCAGCCGGCCAATAGCAGAGACATGGCTCCGTGCAGGATGATGGGCACATGGAAGGCCTCCCCCAGCACGGCCACCTGCCGGCAGCGGAAGATACCACCCGCCTGCCGGCCGTCAGGCTGCAGAATGTCATATGTACGACGCAACAGACAATCACGATAGGGTGCCAGCGATGAGTAGCTCTCTCCCCCGGTGATCAGAATATCCACTCGTTCGGCAAGCCTTGCCGGTGAATCGTAGTCGCTGCGGGCGAACGGCTCTTCCAACCAGTAAGCACCGGCGGCCTGCAGCTCGCGCGCGACGTGCAGCCCAGTATCGAAATCCCAGACTTGTTGGCCAGCCATGCTGACGGGCATTTCGGCGGTGCGGTCAAACATCAGGTAAAACTCGCTGCCCGTGGCGGTCTTGATGCGGCGGCAAACCTCCACATCGTCGAGAGGATCCGGCCGCCAGACACGAATCTTCATGCCTTTGAATCCAGCGCTTTTGATCTTGACCGCCATATCAACCTGGTCCTTGAAACTAACCTGGGATTGATCGGCTGCACCTTTCCAAACGCAGGTGAGATAGGCGTTAACGCGATCGCATGCGCCGCCAAGCAGTTGGTAGACAGGGCGATTCGCAATCTTTCCAATGGCATCCCAAACCGCATGTTCGATGCCGCCCCATCGCCACAATCCGTTTTGCAAGAGAACGTTCACATTGAACAGGTCCGCGCCCACCAGGGTCTCTCTTACCAGGGGTAGCGTCTCTGGAGGCGGACCCGCGAAGGAGTAGCCGATAACGCCGGTATCGGTAACCACTTTCGCGACGTTATACCGATCCTGGAGCCCGGCAGCAATCGCTGCGTCGCTGATGGGAATTCTGATCTCAAAAAGATCGAGCTCAGTGATCCGGACTGGCTTTACGGCGGCGTTGAGTGCTTTGATCGCCCCGTTATTGGCGGAGTAGTTGAGCAGACTTCGACGCGTGAGCTCAGGCATGGACTCGATACTCCTTGATCGCATCTTCGTTTAGATCAAGACCTAGTCCGGGAAGATCAGGAAGAAGAATAAAGCCGTCTTTGATCGTGAAGGGTTCCGGGGTACGGAGCAATTTACCCGCGGGTTGCCACTGTTCCTGCGGCAAATTGGGACCGCCGATAATCTCCTGCCACTCGCAATTAGCCATGGCACAGCCAGCTTGTATATAACCCGCCAGCGACAGGGATGCGGTCCCGTGTTGAATGCACGGTATCTGAAACGCTTCGGCGAGGATGGATATTTTTCGCGCCATCCAGATGCCACCACAAATCCGTGTATCCGGCTGGACAACGTCGTAGGTCTTGTTAACCATAAACTCCGCGAATTCGAACGTGCTTTTGGCCAACTCCCCACCTGTAATGAGGATGTCGACCTCTGCGGCTAAACGCGCCGGCCCATAAATGTCATGCCCATCAAAGGGTTCCTCCAGCCAATAGGCATCGTGCTTCTCAAGTCCGCGGCATACCTCGAGCGCAGTCGGATAACTCCAGACCCACCCTGGCCTGACGGCGGTTCTATCCAGCATGATTTTGAAATCTGGTCCGACGGCACTACGGATTACGCCTACTGCGTCGACGTCGTCCATCGGGCGCGGCCGCCAGGCGCGAATCTTCATTCCCTGTATGCCCGCCTCTTTCAGCCGCACGCCAAACTTTGCCTGGGTTTCATAGGCAATATCCGATTGATCCGATTCCACTCCCCTGCCATCGGCGGGCGGTTTCCTCCACGGCCAAACGGTGGTTCGATAAACTCTCAGCTTGTCCCGCGTGCCCCCAAGGAGCTTGGCCACGGGCAAGCCTGCAATCTTTCCGATTGCGTCCCACATCGCATGTTCCACACCCGACCAGATCTGCACCCCAGACTCGCCACGATCCATTTGCAGCCTCGCGATGTTGCGATCGACGGCAAATAAGTCCTGCCCAACCAAGGTTGGCTTGACCCAACGCCGAAGGATGTCCTCTGGGCAAGGGATGAAGGAGACGCCGGTGATTCCTGCGTCGGTGTGTACATAGCTCACGCCGTAGTCATACACCCGCTGATCCGTGGCTTCTCCATCGGCGCCTTGCTCCGTGGCAACATCCGCGGCGGTTTTCGGTATGCTTACGCGAAACGACTCAACGTCAGTAATGCGAACCGTATGCACTTCCGCGCTGACACTGCTCACCGCATCGAGGAGACCAGCCTTGGCGCCGATACTTCGGAGCGGATTCAGAAGCGGCGCAGCCATGGCAGCCGCCGTCCCCTGGAAAAATGTTCTACGATTGAACATTAAGAAATTGCCCTCGCCACTCAGTGAACCGCAGACTGCCCTTGTTCTGGTAAAGAAAACGATAGGATGTTTCCGCCGGATGCGATCGCGACATATTGCCGTCCTTTGAACATGTAAGTCATGGGAGAGGCCTTCCAAGGATCGTTTGCCTTGAAGGTCCACAGTGTCTTCCCTGTTGCCGCCTCGACTGCCGCAAAATTACCTCCCGACTCGCCATAAAAGACCAGTCCGCCCGCTGTCGACAGTACACCCGAGTAGTTAGCCTCCGGTGCACCCACCTGCTGGACCTCCCAGACAATTTCGCCTGTAGCAATGTCAAGCGCGCGCAAATACTTGGCCCCCGGGTCAGCCGGATCACGGTAGCCTTCGTATCCACCGGCATGGGCAATCTTGTAAACGCTACAGTCCTCGACTGCCATGAAATAGAAAAGCTGAGTCTTTGCATCGAACGATGACGAAAACCAGTTGGTCGCCCCGCGCACCGCTGGGCAGGTCTTGACGCCAGCCTCAGTGGGCTGGTTCGCCGGCAGCAACTGCGGCATTCCATCGGGGCCAATACCGCTGGCCCAGTTCAACTTTTTTACGAAGGGCCTGGCGAGGAGCAATTCGCCGTTGGTACGGTCCAGCACGTAGAAGAATCCATTCCGATTCGCCTGTAGCAGCAATTTTCGTTGTCGCCCCTGGTACTGGGTGTCAACCACAAGCAGGGGCTCGGCGGCATCCCAATCATGAAGATCGTGGGGAGTGAATTGATATTGCCACTTCAGCTTGCCATCCTTAGGATTCAACGCCACGACGCAGTCGGTATAAAGATTGCGTCCGCCGCGTTGGTCTCCATCGGTCGCAGGAAACGGATTTCCGACAGCCCAATAGAGAGTGTCGGTCTCCGCATCGTAGGAACCGGTGAGCCATGTTGCGCCACCTCCGGTTGCCAAAGCGGGCGCGCTCCATGTCCGTGCTGCGGCATCTCCTGGCTGGGGAATTGTCCAGAATCGCCATACCTCCCGCCCGGTCGTCGCCTCGTATGCGGCAATAAACCCGCGCAAAGGCAAGTCGCCGCCGCTGATCCCCGAAATCACGAGATCACCCACCACCAAGGGCGCGCCGGTCGCACTGTAGGGACCCGGCCTCTGCGCCATTTTCACATCCCACATCACACCGCCGGTTAGGCGATTCAGGCATACCAATTCAGCGCCGCTGGTAGCGAAAAATACGCGATCATCCAACAACGCCACCCCGCGGTTAGGCTCGCCATTACGCGCCGACTGCGTGTGGCACCAGATCTCTCCCCCACTTGCGCTATCGATGGCGCACACTTTTCCCGGCGCCGTGACATACATAACTCCATCGCTCACAATGGGTGTCGTCTGGAGTCCAGGGGCCCCGAGCGAGTAGATCCATTGCGGCTGCAGAGTATGCACGTTTTGCATGTCAATCTGGGCCAACTGGCTGTAGCGATTTCCGCCCTGATGGCCGTTGTACGTGGGCCAATCTCCCGGCTTCCGGTCGGTCATGACTTTCGCGTCGTCAGGGGCTACGGGTGTCGTCTTCGTTGTCAGGGGTCCCGTCGCCGGTCCCGACAGGCTGCTCAAATAGGCCAGGAGATCCTGCCGTTCTTCCTTCGTTGCCTGCAACGGGGCCATATAGGACTGTTTCTCTTGCGTTATCGATATGTACTCGGAGTCACTAAGAAGATGCATGCGACCCTTGAAGTCCTGCAGTTGCAGCGCGTGTTCCGATCGGTTGCGCGCAAAACCCCGCAATGCCGAGCCGTCTCTCAGCCTTACAACGACGACTGCCCAACTGAAATCGGGGCAGAAGGCAAACGAGGGGCAGCTCGCCGTGGTGTGCATACCCATTTGGGTAGTCGGATTATCCAGAACCAATTCGATCTCGTGTTCCGTGCGTTTCAGCGCGACATCCGATAAATCGGGTCCGTTCACATCTCCACGCCCATGGACCATGTGACATCTGGCACATTGACCTTTGTTGAAAAAGAAATGCTCTCCAGCCGTTGCGTTCCCGGTAGCTGCATTGCTCGACGCTGTGGTGTTCAGCGACTTCACCCAAGCCGCAAGCGACCGAAGCTGCGGTTCCGGAAGATCGAATGCCGGCATTCCGCCGGGCAATCCGTTTTTGATCAGATCGTGGATCTCGGCTTCGGTCCTGGTTCGTAAATCCTGGCTGTTCACGAGTGCGGGCGCCCGATCTCCGCCCGCTGCATGCTCGCCGTGACACCCGGCGCAGAGCTGCTTAAACTGCGCTTCACCAGCAGAACTCACACTCTGTGCCTGAGCCCACGGTTGCCACGCGATGCTGCCGGCAACCAGTATGGCATAAACAGCCCTCACCAATGTTATGCCTCTGCCTCAACGATGCTGGAGCGAAAGAACCGTTTCGCTGGTGCCGTCCTTTTTATCTCTCTCTTTGAGCCTCTGGAACTCATCAAGATAAGTAGCCGCAAGCGCGCGATCTCCTCTTTTTCTGGTCAAGGTTGACAAGATCCAATATGCACTCGTGTAGTCCGGATCGAGTTTGATCGCGCCAGCCAAATAGTGTTCCGCTTCCGCATCTCGCCCTAATCGCTGCATGGTCCGTCCCAACTCATAATTCGCTGTTGCATTGGCCGGGTCCATTTGCAGCGCATCCCGCAAAACGGCCGAGGCCTTGGTTAGATCCTGGCCTTCGAGGAACGCTCCATAATCGATGAGCGGCCACTCGTCCCTGCTGTGCCGCTTTGCATTGATTTCGATCGCCTTGGAGAAATTTACGGTCGCTCGAGCCGCATCGGAGAGACCGGCGTAGCACAAGCCAAGATTATCGTAAACACTCGCATAGTCCGGGGCGAGCTCAAGCGCTTTCTGTGATGCAGTGATCGCCTCTTCGAATTTGTCCATCGTGTAGTAGTACCGGGCCAATTGGTAGTACAGCTCGGGCATGTCTGGTTTGAGACCAATTGCACGTTTTAACTCCTGCTCCACCGCGCCGGCCCAACCGACCTCAACGAAATTAAGCGCATATAGCTGATGAACACGCCAGTCGTCTGGCTGGAGTTTATAGGCGCGATTAAGAAATCCGACCGACTCTTCCAACCGGCGCTGCCGAAAGCGAAGGAAGGCCGCCAGGTAGAGGAGATTCTCATCCGAGGGCTGGGTCTTTAACGCTTCGGATACCCGGGTGAAGCCTTCGGCGTAATTCCTGAGTTCACGATATGTCCAGGCAAGATGCAGTCCCTGATCCTGAGTAGCGTTGCCAGCCAGCGAACACTTCCAAAGCGCATCCTGGGCCGCGACGAAGTCTCCTCCGGAAAAAAGAACTTCGCCTTGACTACACGGCGAGACCTCTGCGACCTCACCGGGAGCAGGGGCTGACAACAACGCAACGGCCAGTAGCGCTGTCACAGCAACCATGAGCCTCGTTCTGTTCGGTCCGGTCAGCACTTAGCTCCACCGCTGTACATCATCGACAATTTCGCCGCTAATTGGCGCTCCCCACATGTCGATCCTAGAACACAATCTTCAAGACGATCTCAGTAATCTTGGGACCGGGCTGAACCCCAAAATTAAGATTGCTGTATTCCCCCGTGTATTCGCCGAAGTGCCCATTCGGCGTGTTATCGGCGAGATTTGTGTCGAGACCGCCGTAATTCTGCCGATTGAACGCATTGAACATCTCTACACGCAACTCGAAGTAGCGACCTTCGCCAAACGAGGTCCGTTTATAGAACGAAAGATTCTCATTGAGGACAGCTAGCTGTTGAAGATGATCCAGAAAATATCTGCTGTCCCCGAAAGAGTACGGAGCGGGATTCGCAAACGCGTCGGCACTCAGGAATTTAGTTCCATGTGCCGTACCAGTAGTATCGTAAAGGCTGTTATATTTCACTACCTGACCCCGGCTGGCGAGTTTTTGCTTAGCGCCTGGCACTATATTGACGAACAGGTTCGAGTTGAAAATCGGCAGACTCGGAACGGCCGGTGTGATATGGATCGGCGCTCCACTTTCATAGCTTTGCAAACCTGAGAACCCGAAGCCTTCCATCAGGCGGCCCACCACCCCCTGGTTCAAATACTGACGTCCATGCCCGAACGGCAAGTCGTAGACGTAACTGATTTGCAGGTTTTGCGGAGTGTTCAAGTCTCCGAGCGACTTCTGGCTTTTCGGATTATAGGTGTCCTGCGTGGTATTGTCCCCTGCCTGCGAGAACCCTACATTGCTAAACTCTTTCGAATAAGTATAGGCCACAAGCAGGGTAAACCCATTCGAGTATCTTTTTTGCACTTTGGCCAGGAGGCCGTTCCATGAGGAGCTGCCCGCCGGATAATTCGTCGGATTCACAGCTAGAAATTGAGGAAACGGCCTGAGCGCCTGCGCCAGACTTCCGGTAAAACCTGGATACGGCGGCGCGTATCCTGCAGCAACGACGGCCGGGCTGTTGATATCTTCCGTCAGCAGTGAGCCAAGAGTCAGATTACTGGATCTCACCTGGTTATAGGTGGGATTTCCACCCCCGGCTATGTGATGCCCCACTTCTCCCACATAACCGATATCAAAGTAAAACGAGCCGAATGTTCGTTGAACGTCCAGTTGCCAAACCTGGTTGTCCTGAAGCCGGTTGGACTTCCCGTTGCGTGTATCCAGCAAGGAGATACTTTGCCCGTTGTATATGGTGGGTGAGAGCACTGCCGAACTTATAAGTTTTGCCGCCGGAAAACCCGAGTCGAGCCCGAACGAAGGCGTATAGCCTGAATCCGGACTAATTGCCGTGGAGTTCAAGCTGAAGCCGCTCTGGTCGTAGGTATATTGAAAAGGAGCGTAAATGATGCCGTAGCCGGCCCGCACCACCGTGTTTCTGGCTAGGTCGTAGGCCACGCCGACGCGCGGCCCCCATCCGCCTTTCCAAGTAGAAAGAAATGAATTTGAACCTGTCCTTCCTGCACCTTTCCCAGCAAAGATAAGGCCGCCGGCAATCCCGCCGGCAGCAGCATTGGCCAGGTTTGGGTTCAGGGTCGTCATGTGACCTTCCGCGTCGTCGATGGGTGTCTGCATCTCCCAACGCACACCATAGTTGGTGGTCAGCCGCGGAGTAACTCGCCAGCTATCCTGGGCAAATACGCCGAAATATTTAGTTCTCGCATAGGTAGCTACGTTCTGTTGCGTGCTTGCATTGTCCACAAAGCCAAGTAGGAAGCTGGCAATCGGGTTACCGGCGTTACTGCCCGTTTGATTCGGCCCGATGCCGGTCTCCTGGCTACTAAAGTTGAAAGCACCGGCAAGCCCCTGGGGGGTGGTTGCATCGCCCTGGAAAGCGTTGAAACGCTCCCCAAACTTGAAGTTGTGCTTGCCCTTAGTCCAGGAGAGAACGTCATCGTACTCCCAGCTGGCATTCCCGTTGATCTGGTAGCTTTGGGCAAAGATGTTCGCATAGCCATTTGTAAAATTGAATGCCGGCTCCTGAGGTTCAAACCGACCCTGAGGATAAACCCCGGGGACCTTGATCAACGGAGTATCAGGAAACGCATATGAGCCTGGCCAGTTTGCCTGGTTTGGATTTGTATAGTGTGTCGCGGCTGCGGAAAAGTGATTGAGGAGTGCCGGCGATATGATCCAGTCGTACCAGGGATTGAAAATGTTGACGACCGTGTCGAAGTGATTTGCCTGGAATATTCCGTCGGGTTGATAACCAACGAAGGTGTCCCGGCGATATGTTCCGTGGATGGATTGCCTGGGTGTAAGGTTGTGGTCGATGCGAATGAAATAGTGATTTTCAGTTCTGTTGTTGGGCGAGGTTGCAAAATAATTGTTAACCAGTGCGCCATTCGTCGGTTTGGGCAACAATCCGATTGCCTGCAGCGCAATTGTGCTGGTCGGAATAATTTGATTATTGGGGAACGGTTGACGGACGCCGCTAATCTGGGTGGCAGGGTTGTAGAGAATCTGACCTTGCGCAAGCTGATCGGAGAAGTCCCCCGTCCGTTCCGCCACGGTCGGTATGGTGTAGTACTCCGGAGTCTGGATCGAGGTCCAGTAATTCGTATAGTTGAAAAAGAAGAAGGTTCGACCTACACCATTGTAGAGATGTGGGATCCTCACAGGACCGCCGATGGATACCGGCAATTCGTATTGATGATCCGTTGATACCTTGGCTACGTTGTACGCCCGGGCGTCCAGAGCCGTGTTCCTAAAAAATACGGCAACATTCCCGTGGTAGGCATCCGTTCCGGATCGCGTCAGCTCGGTGACGGCGCCACCGGAACTGCGGCCAAACTCTGGCGCCGGCACTCCGGGCTGCGTATAAACCTGACTAATGACATCGAAAGAAGGGTGGACCACGAGCACCGCGGTATTCTGAGTCGGCGAGAACAGCTGAGGAATTCCATCCACCTGTACTTCCTGCGCAAATGCTCTCCCGCCCGCGATGTTTACCCCGTAGAAGCTGCCACTAGCACCGGGAGTCAGATTAATCAGCAGCGTGGAATCACGGAAAGAACCAGTCGCCGGCACTACGGGCGTGCCCTGCACTATCTTTTCCTCAAGTGTGGTCGAGTTGGCGATCTTCTCAGTCTCTAGCGTCGTGCCGCCGGCATTTACCTCTACGGTGCTGGTGGTGGTGCCCGCGGACAACTGCTCGTCGAGCTTGACAATGTTCGTGGCCTCAATGTGGACGTTAGTGGCCACGATCGTCTTGAACCCGGTAGCCTCAATGGTTACTTGATAGGATCCGACATTGAGACTCTGCACCAGGTAGTTGCCATCGGAGTTGGTTATTCCGCTGATCGCGACCTGCGTGTCGACATTCTTGACGGACACCTTCGCTCCTGCAATGACCGCGCCCTGTTGATCTGTAACGATCCCATTGATCGAGCCAGTTGCCACCTGGCACCAGGAAGTAGCCTCCCCCACTACAGCCAGGCCAATCAGTATTACGAGGAACGGCGCCATTGTAAGGAAACCTGATCTTCGAGGACTGGTCTTTCGCCCGCTGTTCGCCAGCTTCCACACGCCGAATCCATCGCCATCTGTAGCGAAACCAAGAACTGTCTTTTGCATTACTGCTCTCCGCACAAAAAGCTACATTTGCTGAAACACACGTTCTCGATGCGGTTCCAAGTGATACATTGCGATATATGTAGTGTCAAGCATTAAAATGGACCGATTAGCTATGATCAAACGTTCGTTTCATTTTATTGACGTTGCGGTTCACTTTTAATAGACTCATGCGCAGACCGCGCGGGGCCATCACCCACCCCTGCGCCACAAAGAAATCGTGGTGCGGCGGCGACAGTCTTTTAGATTTGGTGTCGTGTTCTCAGGATTTTGTTAACCGCCTGTTGGAAAGGGTCAACGGTGCCACCGCAAAGCGAGTCTCACAACGGGAATGCCTGCCCCTGTC
>JBARKD010001032.1:0-9593 GCA_049800615.1 Acidobacteriaceae bacterium
CCACCGAATTGCCATCCGCCCAGCACCGCTCTTTGCCAGCGATCCGAATAAGAATTGGGCACAGTCCAGGTTCCGTCCGCGGAGAACTGCTGGCGTATATCGAAATCCGCCCGGCCACGCTGCGCCGCGTAGTCCCCATTGGTGAAAATGGGACCGCTGGCTTGATTGCCGTTTGTATACTGTGTGGCGGCTCCGGAATCAAGTGAACCAGCAGTGCTCAGGATGTCGAGTGCTTTGCCCCAGGTGTAGATGCCGCGAAAAGCAATGCCGCGTTGGAATCGCCTCGCCAGCATCGCCGAACCGTAATTTCCCAGCGAGTTGCCGTCGGACGTCGCGTATTGGATTTGATTAAAGTTGGGATTCAACCGCGCTAAAGTTCCACGATTGACCACCAGATCTCCCGCAAAGCGATTCAAGTCCTGGTTATAGATAGCCAGATGCCGAGCCGTCGAGCCGGAGTAGTTAAGCTGAAAAATCATGTTGTACTTCAAGGCCTGTTCCACACTCAAAGTCCACGTTTGCACGTTGGTGAGTTTGTAGTTTGAAGAATAAGCGCCGAGGTTGGCTCTTTGGCCCACCACACCGCCGGCCGAATTTAGCACGACGTTGCTTGTGTCGACGATTGGGCACGCCTCCGTAAAGCCCGAGGGCGGGCTGCAAAGCTGGAAAACCGGCGTCGTTCCCTGCCGCACGTCGAGCGAAGGTGTGTAGAAGTTGGGCAGATTGCCCGCGGTAATGTCCGTGATATGCAGGTAAGGAGGCTGGTCAGAGAACAAGCCGAAGCCGCCACGCAGAGCCGTCTTGCCGTTGCCGAATAGGTCCCAGGCAAACCCGATCCGTGGGCCCAGTCCCCAGATGTTGTGGTTCAGGACGTGATTGCTAGAGGATAGGGCGGTGATGCCATTTGCGATTTGCTGGTCATAAGTCGACCCCGAACCCAGCGTGAAATTGGTCAGCTGCGGACTCAGAATGGCGAAAAAGTTAGACATCATGTCATAGCGAAGGCCGGCATTGAACGTGAAGGTAGGCGTTACTTTCCAGCTATCCTGAACGAAGATGCCGGTGTAGAGTCCGCGGTAGCGCCTTTCATAAGGAGCTTGCTGGTGATTGTTGAGATTGACCGGTGTGGCCGCCTCCGTGAGCGCCTTATCCTGCACAAAATCGATGAGGCTGTTGAAGTTATAGGTCGGCCGGCCAAACGCGCCGCTCTGCGCATCGTTTTCCCTGATATTAAATTGCTCGAATCCGAATTTCAGGGTGTGTGTCTTGATGGTGTAGTTCAGCATGTCCCGCCAGCCCAGTGTCTGTTGGGTGAAGTTGCCCGGTCCCCAGTTAGAAAAACCCTGCAGCCCGGTGACATTGACGTAGGGTATGGCCATGGACGGGGCTGCGAGATTCGAGCCGTAGGGCCGAATCAAGTTCGTGCCGGCTTCATTGAGAAGCCGTGGAGAAAACGTGTGCGTCCAGTCGACATTGATAAAGTCGGAGCTGTTTGCCAGGTTGTCATTGAGCGTGGGCCGCGGGGTTGTGCCCTGCGATGTGTCATAAGTGCGAAGGCCGAGCACTGCAATCCGGTCTTTTTCGCGGAAATAGTAGTCGCCCCGAACGCTCCACTGATATCCGTCTTTCGGCACGGAATAGCTGATATTTGCCGTCCCAACGGCGTCCAGCGTGAGAGGAAGGTTGGCAGGCGGCGGAAAATAGCTTGAAGACGCGATCTGCGACACGGTCAGAATATTGCTGGTGGGGAAATTGAGGGGCGGCGCGGTGGTAAGAACCTGCGTGGCGACATTGTTGGGTAGGTTGGCTTTGGCCCAATTATCGAAGTCTTGGGTCTCCACTGTGTACTGACCGGCGCTGGTTGTGCTCGAGCGCAGTACATCGAACGCGCCAATGATGAAAAACTTGTTTTTGACGATAGGGCCCCCGAATGTCGCGCCCACCTCATTGCGCGTGAAGTTCGGAACCGTGGACTCGAACTCGGTGCGAGCCGACAGCGAATTATTCAGAAAATAGTAGTCGATGCTGCCATGAAAGTCATTGCTCCCCGATTTGGTGAAGATGTCGACGGTGGCCCCGCCATTACGACCCTTCTGCGCGTCGAAGTCATTGGTTCGGATATCCATCGACTCCACAATCGAGGGGTTGGGTGAGATCGAAGTACCGCCGCCACGGGACGGTGTATTGGTGTACGCTCCGTCAATCTGGTAGCCATTCTGCTCCTGGCGCAGCCCGGCGGCATTGATGTTGATCGCGTATTCATTGGTGTAGTTGTCGCCCGCGGTGACAGCGCTCCCCGTCATTCCCGGAGTCAGGGCTGACAAGCCATAGACATTCTGCCCAACCAGCGGCGTGTTCTGGATCGTCCTTGAGCCGATCACTGAAGAGGTGTTGGGCGTCACCAGGTCGAGGGACTCGGCCGCAGCCGAGACGGTTACGCTTGTACTGGTAGAGCCAACCGTCAGGCTGGGCGTAATGGGGCGGATCTCCCCCGGCTGGAGGATCAGATCTTTTTGATCCCAACTGGTGAAGCCGTTCGCTTCAACATGAACGGTGTACGTCGAGGCCGCAATACTATCAAACCGGAAGAAACCGGTCTGGCTGGTGGTAGCCGTCCGCGCGACGCCAAGCCGGGTGTCAGTAATCGTGACCGTGGCTGCTGGAACCGCGGCTCCGCTGCTGTCCTGCACTGTGCCTTCAATTCCGCTCAGAAATTGTGCGCGAGCCGGTAGCTGGCTCAGCGTAAACAGCCCCACGAGGAAGACGCTCATCGTCCATTTCATCACATGACCCTCCCAAAAAACCCGCTCAGCGAAAGCGCCTCGCGTTTCTCGTTCCAATGCAAGTGTTTTGCGGCGAACGTCGTGCGCCCGCTTCTCTTAAGGTCGGATTCCGCAGGGAAGCCGAACTCTGCAGCACCGAGCAGACGCCGCAGAAACAACAGTTTTCAAGTAATGGACGGTAATTTACCGTAAAACCTGGCCGCTACACCCGTGAAATGGCTTCGCAGACGGGGGCGAAGTCGCACTCTCCGAAGCGTCGCGCGCGCACCGGATGAAGCACCGGAAACGCTGCGCAAAAACGCTCCAACTTGCAGAATTCAGGAAGCCTACAGGATGTAGAAGACTCCTCCCTCAACCGTGATATAGAATTGCGCCGCCAGCGTTAGGAGTGCTTCGTTGCCATCCAAGTACGCAAGGAACGTGTTAGACGCAGGAAATGACAGGTTGACCCCTCAAATTACTGAAAGCATCGAGGATGGACAAAGAACTGTCATCCTTGAAGATCTGGACAAGCTTCTTAAGAGCCGATTTTTCTGCAATTCGGAACGCGGCAAGCAATTTCTGACGTATGTAGTCCAGAATTTCCTGGAGGGTCGCACCGACGTTCTGAAGGAGCGCGTCATCGGCGCCCAGGTATTCGGCAGACCGGCCAACTATTCCACCGGCGAAGATCCGGTGGTGCGGGTGCAGGCGGGCGAAGTCCGTAAACGAATCGAACAGTATTATCATTCCGGCCCGGCGGGGACTCGCGTTCAAATCGAATTACCGACCGGATCCTACACTCCCCGATTTCGTTGGCTGGCGGAAAGATCGGAAGAACCTTCCTCGACGGCCCGGACAGCGCAGCTTCTACCGCCGGTTATCGCCGAAGCTGTCCCCCAGCCAGCTAGCGGCACTCCCCACCGCCAAACCCTTCCCTGGCTGATTGCAGCCGTGGCCTGCGTCCTGGCTTTTGCTTTTGCGGTAAACGTATTCTGGCCGCGATTATTTCGCACCCATACGGAACTTGACCGCTTCTGGGCGCCGGGGCTTTCATCGCCGCAGCCAATCCTGATCTGTGTGGCGGTTCCCACCGTTTACCTCCTCACATCGGATTTTTTTGACCGATATGCATTGGAACATCCAGGCAAATTTCGCAGCCCTCTGGATAGATTGATCGAGGTTCCCTCCCTCAAGCCCGATGAAAAGATGAAGTGGAAGGATCTGATACCCGTGAAAGACCTCGGGTTGGCCATGGGCGATGTTTATGCTGCCGTGCAGCTCACGAACTTTCTGGACAATCAGGGAAAGAAGAGCCGAATGAGGATTGGCCCAAACTACACGTTTGAAGATCTGCGGACCTATCCCTCTGTGCTGATCGGCGCTTACAACAACAAGTGGACGATCCAACTCACTGCGAACCTCCGTTATAGATTTCAAAACAACGACCCCAACAATCAGAACATTTACGATGCCAACCCCGGCGGCCCGCATTGGCGGCAGACGCTCAACGAACAAGGCCAGGTGGTGCGCGATTTTGGATTAGTAACCCGGCTGCTCGACTCCAAGACAGGGCAATTCACGGTGACGGTTGCAGGAATCGCAGCCAGTGGCACACAAGCCGCGGCTGAATTGGTCCACAACCCTGACTATTTCCGGGAAGCGCTCCGCGGCGCTCCCAAGGATTGGGAATCAAAAAACATGGAGATTGTTCTCGAAACCACGGTGACGGATGCCATCGGAAGTCCGCCGCACGTGGTCGCGACCTATTTCTGGTGAGCTCCAAGAAGGCTCTGCAAGCTTTCCCTCGACCCGGCAACCGGCAAGCGGACGGAGAAGGCAGATCCATTGCCCAGACGCGGCCGAAGACTTATCGAGCCCTCGTGCGCCTCCACAGCCCATTTCGCAATCGCCAATCCAAGCCCGGCCCCGCCTGCGTCACGGGTGCGTCCTTCATCCACACGGAAGAAACGGTCGAAGACGCGCTCCGCCTTGTCTTCCGGAATTCCCGGCCCTTCGTCTTCAATCACTACTTCGACGAACTCGTGTTTCCCGTTAGATCCACTTCCATCCTGCAGGATCAGCTGGATAGTGCTTCCAGCCGGAGAATATTTGACTGCATTATCGAGTAAGTTGATCACCGCCATGCGAAGAAAGGCGCGATCCGCGGAGACCTTGAGCTGGCTGTTTCCCTTTACCAGAATGGTTTGCTTCTTATCCTCGGCGAGCACACCGACCACCGCTACCGACTCCTGGATCAGGTCGCTGAGCGGAAAAATCGTGCGCTGCAGTTGTACTTCCCCGGAGTCGGCATGCGCAATGGTCAATAGAGTGTCGATCATTGCGGTAAGCCTCGCGACTTCTTCGAGCATGCTGCCAATGATGTCCTGGTATCGTTCCGCGCTCTGCTCTCCCTGCAAGCCCACCTCGCCCACGCTCCGCATGGCGGCCAACGGCGTGCGCAGTTCATGGGCAACGTCTGAAGTGAAGTGTTGCAATTTCTCAAACGACTCGCCCAGACGAGCAAGCAAATCGTTGAGTACCCGCGCCATGTGGCCGAGCTCGTCGTGGGGATTGTCAACCGGGATTCGGTCCTTCAATCGCCGGGCGGTGATCTGCTCCGTCTGCCTCGCCATTTGCTCCAGGGGATTGAGTGCTTTGCCCGCGACCCGGTAACCGGCAAATCCAGCCGCAATCAGCGCGACCGGCATGGCAAGCAGCAGCAAGCTGATGAATTCGAGAAGCCGCTGGCGGAGCGGCTCAGTACTGTAGGCCAGGCGAATCAGCAGCGGTTTCCCGTCCAGATAATGCAGGTGAGTGACGGCAAGAATTTTGGTCCCGTCTTCGAGACGCATTGTTTTTGCCTGGTAGCCGACTTCGCCTTCATGAAGCGTTGGCGCTGTGCCCATGCTCATCCTGCCCAGTCGCTCATTGCGAAAGAGAACCTGGCCGTCTGGTCTGAGTACCTCCATGTAGCGGTCGAGCAGAAGCCGCGATTGAGGATGACTATGGTAGTCATCATGCAGGAGAAGCCGGCCATCGGATGTGAAGTAGAGCAGCCCTTCTACGGTCTCCAGGTCCTGGATCTCAGCATGGTGAAGCTGGTCGCTGAGTTGCCAGTACTGCAGGAAGCAGGCGCCGCACATATAAATTGCAAGCACCGCACCGAAAATGCCGACGTACCAAAGCGTAAGCCGGTCGCGGATGTACCTGGGCCGAAGCCGCACTATCTCTCCTCTTCCCTGCGAAGGACAAAGCCAAGACCGCGAACCGTATGCAGCAGCTTTGCAGGAAAAGGGTCATCCAGTTTCTTCCGTATGCGGGCGATATGCACGTCGATGACATTATCAAGCGAAGTGTAGCGAACCGTCGTCTTCCATACATCGCGCGCAACCATCTCGCGGGAAACGACGGATCCGCTGTTCAGCAACAGATACTCCAGCAGATCGAATTCACGCCCGGTGAGATCCAGCGTTGCCTCTCCCCGCGAAGCGACGCGGCCGCTTACATCCATCTTCAGGTCGGCGAGTTGCAGAACCGAACCAGTCTCCGGGTGCGCTCGCCTGTGCAGCGCACGGACGCGTGCCAATAGTTCCGGAAACGCAAAGGGCTTCACCAGGTAGTCATCCGCCCCGGCATCAAGCCCTCGAACCCGGTCATCGACGGAACCGCGCGAGGTCAGAACCAAGACCGGGGTTCGATAACCGCTTCGACGCAGCTCGCGCAGAGTTTCCAGACCTCCCTGGCGTGGCAGCATGACATCCAGCAGCACCAGATCGAACGCGGAGTTCCTCATCTGCCGGATGCCGTTTTCTCCTGAGTCGGCGACAGCCACCTCGTATCCGTTGCCCTCGAGTCCTTCGGCAATGGCATCGGCGAGCTTGCGCTCGTCTTCAATCACCAGGATGCGCAAGACGTGCTCCGGACGTTTTTGGCTAAATCCGCTCATTCTTCAAACTTTATCGTAGCCCCAAAGAAGCCGGCGCGGCCTACCTAAGACTTCAGGCAATCTTCAGAATTCCGTAAGACGGGTGCGTGGTGTGATCACCAAGTCGGGCACATACCCGCTGAGGAATCCCACAATGCATAGAATCCTGGTCTCGAAAATTCGCATGTTTGCTCTTGGCGCTGCCGCCCTGGCCGTGGGCGGAGCATCCGCTCAGTCTATGGCTTTACCTGCCTCGACGGCGCTTCCCGTGCGCTTCGTTCATTCCGTCGACGCCAGGAAGGCGAGGGTCGGGGACATTGTAAAGGCGAAGACCATGCAGGTGATCGCTTTGCCGTCCGGTGCTCACATTGCGAAGGGCACGACGGTTATTGGTCACGTGACCGCAGTCGAGGCGTACCGTTTTGACACGACCCCGTACGCACATCAGAAGCCGTCACAGATATCGATTCATTTCGACAAGATCGAGCAAGGGGAATCCGGTATTCCCGTTAGCTTGTTTGTGCGTGCAATGGCAGGCTCTAACGATTCGCAGGAAGCCGCTTTTCCTCACATCACCAACGATACCGACCCCTTGGGCACGATGGTTCTAATTGGTGGCACCAGTTACTCACCGCTCGAGAAGATGATCCAGACAGAAGACGGCGATGCCATCGCCTACAACCGCGGAGAGGGACTCTTTGCCCGGCTACTCCCTGGTGGCGCGAATTGCCCGGGAACCTCAACCGAGCAGTCCGTAGCCATTTTCTCCCCCGATGCTTGCGGACTCTACGGATTCCCGCAGAACTACATGACGGATACCGGACATGACGGCAGTGGAACTTTCACCCTGACCGCCCGCGGACGTTCGGCAATTCTGCCGGCAGGGAGTACCGCTCTCCTTCAAGTCAATTAGCTCGGGTATCGCGAAGAAACGGGCTTGTGAGTGGAGCTGAGGGTTTGATGGAAAAGGATCGGAGTGGATGAGGCTATTGCTGGCTGGTATGACGTTGTGCTGCCTATTCCTGGGGCTTCCGTCTATAGTGCGGGCACAATCCGGCGCTGTGCCCGCAGCACCCAGGACCGCGCCATCGTCGCAAAGCACGCTTCCGGACACGGGCCTGGACAAACCGCCGACGGTACAGCTCACTCTGTCGGATGCGCAGGGGCTGGCATTGCGGAATCAGCCGCGGATCCAGGCCGCGCAGCTACGCACGCAGGCGGCGGGCAAGATGATTTCCGCATACAGATCCGGGTATTTTCCGCAGGCTTTCGGAAATGTCACCGCGGTGGATGCGAATGGAGACAGCGCCGTGGCAGCCGGGGCTCTGACTACCTCGAGCGTTTCGACGCGCGCGGCGGCGGGAGCTTCGCTGGTGCAGATGATCACAGACTTTGGACATACCTCGAACCTGGTCCGGTCGGCCCACTTCGAGGCAAGCGCGACGGGGCAAACGGGAGAAGAAATTCGCCAGTCGATTCTGCTGGGAGTGCAAACGTCATATTTCGCGGCACAGGCGGCGCAAAGCGTTCGCAAATCAGCGCAGGCTGTTCTGGACTACCGGCGCGTCGAATTGAACCAGCTTTCCGCTCTTGCACAAAGCCAACTGCGTTCCACGCTGGATACGCAATTCGCGCAGGTGCTGGTTTCGGAAGCCGAACTGGCGGTTGTGCAGGCACAGACGAATGTCGACAAAACCGAGGCTCAACTGTCTGCGGCGATGGGGGAAGAGCAAGTGGTGAACTACGCCCTCGAGGACACGCCACTGCCTGCGATTCCCGATCTCCAACTCGCCGGTTACGTTGCCCAAGCCATTGGCAATCGGCCTGACTTGAAGGCCCTCCGCCTGCATAGCCAATCAGAACTGAGCCAGGCGAAAGCCGAGCGCGACCTCAACTACCCAACGTTGAATGCGCTGGCAGCGGGAGGCGAAGTACCGGTCCATGATTCGACGATATCTCGCGAGTATGGCGCCGTGGGGGTGAATCTCAACATTCCCATTTTCAACGGCAAGCTTTATTCATCGCGGGCCGCCGCGGATCGGCTCGAGGCCAGTGCCGCAGATAAAGACGCTTCCCAGCGCGAGGTAGAGATTGTGCGCGATGTGCGCATGAACTGGTCACAGGCCCGCGAAGCATATCTGCAAATTGGAGTGACGCAGCGCCTGTTGGATGAGTCCAACGTGGCGCTCCGGTTGGCGAAGGCGCGGTACGATGCCGGCCTTGGCAGCATCGTTGAACTGAACCAGGCGGAGCTGAATCAGACTTCGGCCCTGATTGGAGCCGCGACTGCGCGATTCGATTACCAGTCCGCAATGAGCGCCTTCAATTTCACTCTGGGCAACCTGCACTAGGAGAGACCGTGGCGAGGATGACAAAAGAAGAATGGTGCCTGGCCGCGTTGCTGCCGATCGCCGTCGCGACAAATGGCTGCACTTCGACCAGCGCAGCTCCGCAGGAACTGTCCGTGGTCCCGGCGACCCACGCTACGCGTATGGATATGCGCAACGACGTTACCCTGACCGCGGAACTGCAGCCTTTCTACGAAGTGGACGTCATGGCCAAGGAGGCGGGATATGTGCGCCACATGCTGGTCGATATCGGCGACCATGTGAAGGCCGGCCAATTGATCTGCGTTTTGGAAATTCCCGAACTCCAGGACGAATTGCAGAGCGCGAAGGCCGATGTCGTAACCGCGGCTGCGGAGCAATCCGCGGCAGAAGGGGACCGCAAGCGTGCCATGGCCTCCGAAGGCATCGCACACCTGTCCTTCACGCGAATCCTCGACGTCTCAAAAAAAGAGCCCGGCCTCGTTCCTCTACAGGAAGTCGATGTATCTCATTCGCGCGACCTCGAAGCCGAACGTTCCTGGCCCGTTGGCGCGCGGCTGGAAGTACCAGTAGGAT
>JBARKD010001033.1:0-3062 GCA_049800615.1 Acidobacteriaceae bacterium
GCACCCCTCCCTCCCCCGCGAAGAACGTGATCCATCGCGATGGAACCTCCGCCGAAAAAGATCAAGGCAAAAGAAAGAGCTGCTGCCGCCATTGCGAACTCGAATCCAGGACGGGCGGGAGTCCCGATAAGTCCGTTGTGCAAGTGAACCGTCCAGATGGCGACGAACAGATCAATGAAAACGGCGAGTGCGGCAACGCGGGTGAAAAATCCCACTAAGATCAACAAGCCCCCGAAAAATTCGGCGAACGCTGAAACATAACCTAACCATGCCGGCAAGCCTAGACCTGCCACCATCTGCGCGTGGTGATGCAGACCTCCAAAAACTTTCTGAGAACCATGTGCGACCATGATGGCCCCTAAAGCCAGACGCATGACCAGCAAAGCCAGCGGTTGCAAGCGATCCAGATAGCGCAAGGCGTTCCCTCCTTACCGCGGATTCCCATTATCGCAGCCGAACCATACCAGCAAGAAGTAAAACCGAAAAAACGATTGCGCCTCAAGCAAGATGTTTGATAACGTGTGTCCGCCGCAGGAGGCAATCAAGCTTTGGTGATCTGCGTCGCCGGCTTCCTGCCATTTTCTCCTCGGGCCCGGTAAAACGATCGAAACAAGCCTTGTCGATTTGGATCTACGCCACGTTTGCGCGTCGACGGTGGGTACGACTTTTCAGTCAGGAGTCCGCGATGAATCGAATGAAAAATGAAAGTATTGTGGTCCAGCTATTTTTTCTCGCTCTTCTTGTTGCGTTTCCAGCCGTAAGCTTCGCGGATCAACACAAAACCAGCGCACCCGCGCCCCATGCTGCGCCTGCAAAACCAGCGACGACCAGTCATTCCACCGGAGGGGCGCCGCATACCAATACCGCCAGTCATACGAACACGGCGAGCCACACCACGACGACCACTCATTCGACGACCGGTCACACGACCACGTCGACCCATACCACCACAACCTCCCACACCACCACCGCAGGCCATGGAACCACCGCAGGCCACGGAACCACAACTGCCGGACACGGCACAGTGGGCGCGGGGCACGGGACGACGATGGCGGGACATGGAGCCGGCAATGCCGGACACTCAACTGTGGCTGGCGGACGCTCCAACATGAGCCACGCCGCTCCGGGCAGACAAGTTGCTCTTAGAGGCGGAGGATCGGCGAGCATTCGACCGAATGGTCAGATTCGATCCATCAATCGGAACGGCATGCACATTGAACACAATCTTCATGGTGGCCGAACGATTGTGCGCGAGCGCAACGGGGCGCGCATTGTCACCGTAGGACGGCACGGTGGCTACGTACAACGTCCTTACATGAATCGTGGCGGACGTTCCTACTATTCGCGGACATACTACTATCATGGCGGCTACCGGTCTGGGGTGTACCGTGGCTATTATTGGGGCGGCCATCCTTACTACGGCTACTACCACCCGTACTTCTTCCATGCGGGTTATTACGGCTGGGCCTATAACCCGTGGGTCGCGCCGGTTTACTACGGATGGGGTTGGGGAGGCGCACCCTGGTACGGCTATTACGGCGGTTATTTCGCGCCGTATCCTGTGTATCCTTCGGCGGCGTTCTGGCTGACGGACTATCTCATTTCAGCTAATTTGCAGGCCGCCTATGCGGCACGCGCCGAAGCCAACGCAGAGGCTGCGGCCGCCGCGAATAATGCTCCTCCACCGGACGATCAGATGGCCAGTTCGGGACAACCGTCCTCGGCGCCGAATGCCCCCGTCGCGCTGTCACCAGAAGTCAAACAAGCGATTGCAGAGGAAGTGAAGGCGCAAATCGCTGCTGCTCAGGCTGATGCCTCGAAAACTGGCTCCTCAGCCCCTAGCCAGGGTGGCGGCGATCAGGCTGCTAGCGGCCAGGTGCCTCCCGCGCTTGATCCGGCGCGGCGCACATTCGTCGTATCGGATGATCTTGCAGTAGTCGCTGATGGCCAGGAGTGCGCACTGACTCAAGGCGATGTAATCACCCGGCTCACCGATACTCCCGATGCCGACCAGAAAGTGAATGTGAGCGTTTCGAGCAGCAAGAAGACCGATTGCGCCGCCGGAAAAATGGTTGCCGTTTCCGTGGACGACCTGCAGGAGATGCAGAACCATTTCCAGGAACAAATTGACGAAGGCATGAAGACGCTGGCTTCAAAACAGGGTACCGGCGGCTTGCCGAAGGCGCCGGACACATCGACGGTAGCATCCGATGTTCCGCCTCCGCCTCCAGATAAGAGTGCAGGCAAAACTCTTGAAGATCAAAATGCCGAAGCCGACAAGACCGAGGCAGACGTGAAACAAGAAGCGGCCTCTTCTGGCGGGGGAACGCAATAAGAGCGTCGCCCTAACGGAATAGCGGCGGAGTGCGCCGACGACGAAAAGGGGGAATTCGAATCATGGTTCAGAAGTTGCCAAGGTGCAGCAGGGCTGTGCAGCCGATCGTCGTCGCAGTTTGTGCCGCGATTTGCATCGCGGCGCTCTCGTCATCGCATGCCGCCGCGCAAGGTGTTTCCTTGCAGGAACAGCTTGCGGCGCAATACAAGCTAGTCAAGATGGGATCGGATTCGAGCGGCCCTTCGGTCATCACACCCGGCACAGTGCTCGCCATTCAAAAGGGCGGAATTCTTGGCGTCGCTTATACCGAAACAGGTGTTCTTTCCACCAAATACGAGGGCGGAACGGTTCACACTCCCAGCGGCATTTTGTCTAAGGGGATTGGTCTTGGAATGGGTCACTTTGGGAAGACGCAAACCACTCACCTCTTCCCAGTGGGAGACAAAGTTTACGTATCGAAGCTGGAAGTCAACACTGGCAAAGATGCCGTATCGTTGAACATCATCGCTTGCGACTCCTGCAACAAAACCGATCCTCCGACTTACAACAAGGCCCAGGTTGTCTTTCTGTTTCCTAAAGGAACTCTGGCGACCGCCAGTGCAGGTGATGTCGAGGACACGATTGGGCAGCTGCTCTCGATCAGCGACGACACTCAGCAGGATCAAGGTGCGCAGCAGGGAGGCCAGGCCGCTCAAGGCGGTGGTCAGGATCAACAACAGCCCCAACA
>JBARKD010001034.1:0-6990 GCA_049800615.1 Acidobacteriaceae bacterium
CTCTGCCGGCGTGGGCCGGCCCATCCGCCACCCGGCCGGGAACCCTTCCGATCGAACGAGGGAGGGCCCATAGGAGGCCGTCGTCCTGCTGGCCGCGCACCTTCCCGATCGAACGAAGGTGGACCCATAGGAGGACGTCGTCCTGCTGGCCGCGCACCTTCCCGATCGAATGAGGGAGGGCCCGTAGGAGGCCGTCGTCCTGCCGGCCGCGCACCCTGCCGATCGGACGAAGGGGGGCCCATAGGAGGACGTCTTCCTCCTGGCCGCGCACGTTCGGCGCGCAGCTGTGGGGGGCCGGTTGGGGGCTTTGCTGCCCGGGATGCCGGAAGCGGGTGGTACGCCGGCTGGTCTGTCGCTAAAGTCCGAGGGCGCGCGATCGGTTCTGCCATGGCGACAGGCGGGACCGCTTCGGCGAATTCAGGCAAGCCGCCTTCCAGGAAGAAATAGGTCTGGGCTTCCATCGAAAGGGACAGGACTTGGCGCGTCGCGGAAAGTCCTCGTACGGCCTCGCGAACCCGTGAACGGGAAGCCAGAGGCGAGAGAAAGATCTCGATCTCTTCGCTCGTAGCGGCGTACACCGATTGCAGATAGAGAGAGACCAGCAACGACAATGCCGTGACCTGGCTGGTAGATTTGGCCCGTGAGAGCGCGTCCTTGTGGTTAAGCCGAAGCAGCTCCCAACGGGGCGCCTGGCCCGTCTCCGCCCACACCGGGCTGATCCGCAAGCCTTGCCAGAGCTCCGAGAGAGCACGCAAGACCGCGCTTTCGGAAAGCTCGCGTCCCAGGATTTCGCGCGCTTCGGCCGCCGTCATTCCGCCTGCCTGGTCGAGAACTTTCCACAGCTCAAGCGCCAGGGGAGAGACCTTGTGGCCGGCGGTGGTTTTGGGAACCTGCTTCCAATCCGAATCCGCGCGCAGGCAAACGACATACGGAAGCACCTCGATGTGCGCGAGAAAGTCCGGCTGCTCACTGACGGTTCCCAATAAATTCAGGGCGACCACCTTGCGCGAGGCGGTCAGCCGCGCCATCAACGACTGCGCCGGCTCGATGGCTGCGGCGCCGGGAGTTGCATGCCCAATCCCCATGCAGGCTTCCACAAACGAGGGCGCGGGAGCAGGCAACTGCGTACGCCGCGGAAGATAGAGGCACAGACCCTGGCTGGCCAGCCAATCCTGGGCATCGTCGAGGGTGAGGAGCGGATTTTGCTTCTGGCGCCAATGGGCCGCCTGTGCTGCCTGGAGCTGATCTGATGTCAAGGTGATTCCGCGCTTTCGACGACAGAAGAGGCCTGGATAACCTAGATACGATGAAAGGCCCGTTGGATTTCCTTCCAAGAATACCGCAGGACGATCGGGCGGCCATGTGGGCAGCGGGTGGGGTGCTCGGTTTGGGCCAGCTCGGCCAGCAGCCATTCCATGCGTGAGGGATCGAGCGGAGTGTTGATCTTGATGGCGGCGTGGCAGGCGATGGAGGCGGCGATACGAGCGCGGGCGGCTTCCAGGTTCTCGGCCTGCTCCGGGCTGCCTGCCTGTTCCAGCACTTCGACCAGCATGCGTTCCAGGGCCGAACCTTCGAGGCCTGCCGGCGCTGCCTTGATGGCGATGGTGCGAGGCCCGAACGGTTCCACTTCGAAGCCGTTTGCTTCCAGTTCGCGGGCAATGGCGGCAAAGGTCACCATTTGCGCGGGAAGCAGATCGAGCAGCATGGGCATCAACAGGCGCTGCCGCTCTGCCTGGGCCACGCGGCGTTGGCGCAGCACACGTTCGAACAGGATCCGCTCATGGGCCACGTGCTGGTCGATGATCCACAGGCCCTCCTGGTTGACCGCCAGAATGAAGGAGTCTCGCAACTGCCCCAGCGGTTTTAGCGATGCCAGGCTGTCGAGCGAGGGCGCCCTTTCGAGTTCTTCGTTTTCCGAAAAAAAGGGCGACGGGCAGCCGGCGCTATGCCCGTTAGGAGCGAACCCACTGCTCGCTGCGGCGAACCTGCTCGCGGATTCGTCGGCCAGGCCGGAAGAGCCGGCCATCGCGGGTACGGTGGCAACGGCCGAGGGAACAGGGGGAGCGAAGGGAAGAACCTGGGGGGAGGGAATCACGGGCGGCGAGGTCAGGGTGAGGTCCTCAGCCGCCGGCTCCTCGTTCCAGGTCGACCAGCCGTCGGACACCGGGGTTTGCGGCGTATTTTCGTGGGGCGGAAGGCTGGAGGAGGAGGGAACCGCGAGCGCCGGCGCCGCGCTTGGATGAGCCTCGAGCGCGGCCACGAAGCTGGCTGCCGGCCGGCCCGCCATCAGCTTGGCGCGAATGGTGTCGCGCACAAAATCATGCAGCCAGCTCGCCTGGCGAAAGCGAACCTCCATCTTGGCCGGGTGAACATTGACGTCCACCTCCTCCGGAGGCATCTCCAGAAACAGCAGCACCACGGGAAACGATGTGGGCGGGAGGATATTGCGATAGGCTTCCCCGACGCCATGCATGAGCAGCCGGTCGCGTACCAGCCTGCGGTTGACGAAACAGTAGATCGAGTTGCGATTGAGTTTTTCGAGCTCCGGCTTGGAGGCAAAGCCGGTAATCCGTATCCGGCCCGGCTCCGGGGCCTGGTAATCCGCCGGTCGCTTCCAGGGAGGGGGCTCCGGCAGCCCGGCACGGTCGAGGGGCATTTCCGCGGCCAGCGGCAGGAGCTGGGTCAGGGTGTCCTGGCCGAAAATCTGGAAGATGCGCTCCGCCGGCTGACGCACCGGCGGCGCGATGAGCAGGGCATGGCTTGAGGAGTGCAGCTCGAAGTGCTTGTCGGGATGGGCCAGCGCGTAATGCGTAACTAACGCGGTGACATGGGCCAGCTCGGTGGTCTCCGATTTGAGAAATTTCCGCCGCGCCGGAGTATTGAAAAACAGGTCGCGCACGATGAGCGTGGTTCCCGGAGGCGCGCCCGCGTCTTCGCATACCAGCAGCTTGCCCCCGGCGATTTCCATGCGCGTACCCGAGCTTTGCTCGGCTGATCGTGTCACTAACTCGACGCGGGCGATGGAGGCGATCGCGGGCAAAGCCTCTCCGCGAAAGCCGAGGGTGGCAATCGACAGCAGGTCATCGGAGGAGCGCAGCTTGGAGGTGGCGTGGCGTTCGAAAGCCAGCAAGGCGTCATCGCGCACCATTCCACAGCCGTCGTCCGCGATGCGTATCAGCTTGCGTCCGCCGCCTTCGACGGCGAGGACGATGCGCTGGGCGCCGGCGTCGAGCGCATTCTCGAGCAGCTCTTTGACCACAGACGCGGGCCGGTCCACGACCTCGCCGGCCGCGATCTGGTTGGCCACCTGGTCCGGCAATATGTGGATGCGGCCCATGAACAATCCCTCTTTGACAATATCAGCGTAGCGAGAATTCTTGCGTTCGCCGGCTTGCCAAAACACCAACCCGCGACAAATCGCGAAGGCAAGATAGGAGATTTCCCGAACCGGCATCTGGTCAAGCCATGCAGTGATCTCATTGTCATGAGGAGCGAACGACTTGCCGGGGAGAAGTTAAGGGAAACAAGAGCGGGCAAGTGCGAATCCAAGTGCGGATCTTGGTTCGAATCCAAGTGCGAATCTTGGTTCGAATCTTGGTTCGAATCCAAGTTCGAATCCTGGTTCGAATCTTGGACTGCGCCTCCCGGGTTCACCTCAAATCCGAAAGGCTGCGGTGAATGGAAAACACTCTTCGCCTGTGGGAATTGAAAGAGCTTGCACGCGAACCCTGCGGCCCTCTCGAAATCGAAGCTTCGCCGAGCCGGCTAGCGCCCGCGGCGGACTCTCCGCGGCAGAGCCTGGGAGGGCCGCTTGTTCTTAGGCACGCGCTTGCCACGGGAATGCGTCAGAGCATCGTCGCGCGACGTGGTGGCTTCTGAAAGGCTGTCCCCCAGCACGTGCAGGCGGAGGAAATTCGTCGACCCCGACTTGGTTCGGGTGCCGGCCACGATGCCGAGAATCTGACGCGGCTGCACGTACCCTCCCTCCTCAAGCAGGCGCTCAGCGGTCTCGACCATCTGCTCCGTGGTGAGCAGCTTGTTGCATAAGATGGGAAACACCCCCCACAACAGATTCATGCGGCGGATCACCCGCTCCACGCTGCTCAGCCCGAAAATGGGCGATTTGGGCCGATACTTGGAGAGCTGGCGGGCCGTGGTCCCGGTCTCGGTAAACACGGCAATGGCGCTGATATCCAGATCCTCGGCGGCATGGGCCATGGATTCGCAAATCGTCTCCGCCACCGAAAGCCGCACGTGACGGGTCTGGCCCCGTTCGTTGGTTCGGACTTCCGGTTCCTGCCCTTCCGTTTCCAGCACAATCTTGGCCATCATTTTGACCGCTTCCACGGGATACTTGCCGGCAGCGGTTTCCGCCGAAAGCATGACGGCATCGGTTCCGTCGTAGATGGCATTGGCGACATCGGAAGCTTCCGCTCGAGTAGGCCGCGGGTTTTCAATCATCGACTCGAGCATCTGCGTGGCCGTGATCACCGGCTTGCGATAATCGCCGGCACGGCGAATGACATGCTTCTGAATGGCGGGAACTTTTTCCGGGGGCATTTCGACCCCCAGGTCGCCGCGGGCTACCATCACGCCGTCGGCGGCTTCGAGAATGCTTTCCAGGTGCTGGATTGCCTGCGGTTTTTCGAGCTTGGCGATAATCCAGGTCTCCGCGCCCATGGCGGCCACGCGATGACGAACCAGGCGGATATCTTCCGCCGTGCGTACAAAAGACACGGCAATTGCATCCACGCCGTTCTTGATCGCGAACTCCAGATCTTCCTCATCCTTGGCGGTCAGGGATGGGACGCGCACGGGAATATTGGGAAGGTTGATGCCCTTGTGCTCGCCCAGCATTCCCCCGTTCACCACTTCGCATTCCGTATCCAGGCCGTGAACGGCGACGACGTATAGCTCGATCAAACCATCGGAGAGCAGGATGCGCGCGCCCGGCTCCAGATTTTCCGCCAGCGTGGGAAACGTGGTGCCGATCAGGGTAGAGGTGCCGGCAATGTCGCGCGGGGTAATCGTCAATCGTTGTCCCGCTTTGAGCTGCACCGGAATGCGGTTTTTCAGCCGGCCGGTGCGGATTTTAGGCCCCTGTAAATCTCCCAGGATGCAGAGCGGCTTGTTCTCTTCGCTCGAAATCTTGCGCACCATTTCGATCAACTTCAGCTTTTCCGCATGCGTGCCGTGGGAAAAATTAAGCCGGGCTACATCCAGCCCGGCGCGCACCAATTCGCGAAAAACCACCTCGGTATTACACGAAGGGCCCAGCGTGGCCACGATCTTGGCCCGGCGACGCGGCTCGGTGGAGAAGGTGTCGTTTGTTTCCATCAGGGTAAAACTCATTCGTCGTTCAAACTCCAACGCGCGGAGAGGGTGCTGCCTCCGGCGCTACCATTCTACGCGCCTGCGAGGGGACGATGGGGAAGGCGTGTTGACGCCAGCGATACGAAAGGGAGAAAGCGCGCAATTTTAACGTTCTACCTTGGGTCAATTCGGCCGGCCGCGGCCATGTTTTCCTCTTCCGCTGACTCGGACTGCGCCGGTTCGGTGGGTTGTTTCGCCCCCAGGCGCTTGGGAAACATGTGCGCGTTGAATTCGGCTCCGATGAGCACGCTCAGCGTGGTGATGTAAAGCCATACCAGGGTGGCCACCACCGCCCCCAGGGGGCCATAGACCACGGAGTAGTCGGCGAAGCGCGTCAGGTAAAAGCCGAAGCTGAGGGTGGCCAGAAACCAGATGATCGCGGCTCCCGAAGCCCCGGGGAGCACGTACTTCCAGGCTCGCCGCCGGGGGGTACCGAACTGGTAGATCATGGCCAGGACCACGATGGTCGTCGACAGGCCAATCGCCCAGCGCACGATCCGCCAGATAAACAGCACCACGGGGCCCAGCACGTGATAGCTGTTGGACACCACCCACACCTCGATCTGGTGGCCAAAGGCAATCGTGACGGTAGCAAAAGCCAGGGGCACCAGGCACAGCGGCACCATGGCCAGCGCGACCCCGCGCTCGACCCAGAACCCCCACTCGTGCCGGGGAAGCTCATAGGCGCGGCGAAAACCTTCCATGAGAGAAAGCATCATGCCCATGGCGGCCAGCAGGCTGATCAGGACGGCGGAGAAAATCACCTGCTCGGAGCGCGCCTTCTGGGTGGTGAAGTAGTCGTGGAGCAGGCTCATGGTATCGCTGGGCAGCACTCCGGAGAAGGCGGCGCGCATTTCCCCGCGCAGGGTATCGGATTCCGGGGCGAGCGCAAGTAGTGTGGTGACCACCAGCAGGGTAGGGAAGAGGCACAGGATGGCGGAATACGCAGCACCCTTGGCGGTGCCGAAAACGTCATGCGAAAACGAAGTCAGTAACGCGAGGCGGAATTTCTCGAGCCTCTTGGGCATGGCTAGCCCTTCCACTGCAAAAGAAACGCAGTCACCGATGCGGAATCCATTTTCCGCATGGCCTCGAACTCGGCATTGCGCTGGCTAAACACCAGCCTTCCATCCCGATCGAGCACTGCCAGCGCGGGCACACCTTTGGTTACGGGAACTCCGTAGCGCGCGGCAACATCGAGGTTCTCATCGTAGCGGCCGATGTTGATCGGCACTAGTACATAATTCTGCTCGAGCAGGGCGCGGTTGGCGGGATCGTGGAAGTAGATTTCGAGCACCTGGCAATCGCCGCACCAGTTCCCGCCAAAGTCCAGCAGTACCCTTTTTTTCTCTTGGCCCGCGCGGGCTAGTGCGGCGGCAATGTCCTGCTCCGCCCGGGATCCCTCAGGGTAAATAACCGCATGACCCGGCTCCTCGGCCGGTGGCGAGGCCGCTCGGCGGCACCCCGCACACAGCAACACGGCGCACGCCGCTAAACAGGCTGCGGAAAAACGCGCCGAAGCAACGAGCGAGGCGCTAGATAATGTATCCCTGCCTAGACAAGTGGCTACGCCTGGTAGGCTTGTCGAGCCGCTGCGTTGTTTTTCCGCAGCCTGTA